>NZ_JAUBWA010000142.1:0-15858 GCF_036702825.1 Microcoleus sp. A003_D6
CTTGAAACTTGAGACTTTTTTAAAAAGTAAAAACCCGCCACCGGGTTAGGGTTTGGCGGGGTTTTTACTCATCTTCATTTTTCCAAACTTGATCTAAAGTATGTACATTATCTCGACTAACTACTAATAAAGTCGGTTCGCTCAAACTATTTAATAAAGTGTTTTTTAATTTTATATCTTCATTCTTTTTGAGCATAACAACTGTTGCCAGCACTTTTTTAATATCATCATTTAAAACCTTGTCTATAGTTCTATCAATGTTTAACCCTGCATTAAAATTATTACAACCTTCTAATATTTTACTCTGAATCAATTTTCTCACTGCCTTGATAGAACCCTTGTATTTATTCATCAATGCCAACAATTCAAACCCGACACCCGTTGAATGACTCTTGCTAAACTCATAATAATTTTCACCCTCTATTTTTTCAGGATGCTCAAACTCATCCCAAAACTTTTTAGATAAAAATGATTTGCTAACCTCTGCTAACTTACCTTCATTAGTCTCAAAATTTCTCAACTGTGATTCATTCAAGAATAAAAATTGTGAACGGCTGATTAACTTCATCATCTTGAATATTTTGAGAGAGAATCCCATAGGATGCACAATTCTCTCGACTTCTTTTAAGTATTGTATTGCTTTTTGTGTACCATCACTAAATTTTAAAATACTGTTTTCCGAATAGATTAATGGTAGAGTATAACCATTTATTAATGACTCTGAATACCACTGAATTAAATCATCATTGGCATGATAAGACCGCGCTTTTAAGTAGTCAATTTGATGAATGAAATCATACTCGACTTCATTTAGCAGGATGCTACATTCTCCCATACCTTTAATGTAATTACCTGAGTTAGAATTAATGTAAATTGTGAATAAATCTGTCTCAATTAACTCACCTGCTTTAGTTTCAAACTTCTCAGTTTTTAATTCATAATCAAACTTTTGAATCAGATGATGATTAATATCTACCTGATAAAATTTACTCATATGTTTTTTAAATTCATCATTAATCCACAATTGTCTATTTTCAGGAAGAGTCAATTCTGACTTAATATTTTTATTATACTTAAAAAGATATTCAGGATTGACTTTTAAAATATCTCTGAAAGTTAGACCAATAGGTATGTTATCCCACGGGAAACCTGTTCCGTCTGTGATAGGTGCAAACCCGTTTAGGCTATAAGTCATCATCCACGCACCTACACGCGCTTGTGCTGTAATTTGATTAGAAGACATTAGATTATTAGTAGCAAGATAGAGGCAAGCTAACACCCCATAACCGCTGTTTTGAAATAACTTCAAAACTTCTTGCACGGGGTTTTTTTCTTTTTTGTATTTATTTCTATTCTCTTTTAAATCTGTCCAGATTGCACCGATATCAAAGCGTAGTGCCACATTACTTTTATAGTTTTGTGAAGTGTGAGAGTTAATTTCTTTATCAAAATCAAACTTTTGTAAAATCGGTTCATCGGGTAAACTAGCGCGCTTTTTTTCTAACTCATCAAGACTATCTACAATCAACTCTGGTGCAAAGTAAACCAGTGCATTAACATCTAAATCTAAATACTCTTCTACCCATTTATCAGGCAGTAAGGCGATAGCTTCTAAAATATCAAAGTTAACTAACCCGAACTTAACCTCTTTTAATAACAGTGTTGAGACTGCTAATTTTTTACCTACCTTATCATTATTAAATCCGCCCAACACTTTCTTATTATCATTAATTCCGTATCTTGAAGGATTGCTAGCTACCATTACCGATGATTGAATATCAGTATTGAATGGGATGATTTCAGGGTTTTTTAACTTTTTTGGAATGAATCTTAAATCAGATAAAATTAGAGTGTTAACTACTTTCTCAAAATTGCCTGATACTCGAACAAACCAACCATCATTAGGAATATTTTTTTGTTTTATAAATGCTGCGACTTCTCTTAATTTTGGTTTATTTTTGTACTTAAAGGTAACGACTTTTGGTTCTCCTAAATAAATCTTCAAATTAGACATCGCTGTAGCGTAGCAGGATTGTTGGTCTAAATCTCCAAAATTACCTTGTAGATAGGGGTATTCTGACATTCTACTAAATAACAATCCCCCGACAGTCAAAAAAGGTTGATAGCCAAAATCATTTAATTCAATCTCCTGCAAATTATCAATTCTAGTTAACTTCATTTGATTCTTAATGATAGATTCATTTAATTTATACTCTTTAGAATCAGATGATTGATTAAAATTTTTACTAATTAAATTCACTATGAATTTTGATACATTAGCACCAGTTGTATCGCTAATTTCAACATCTTCTAAGTCAAAATTACTTCTTAATAAGTGCAATAACTCTCGTTGTGTTTCATCTAAGCCATGAGTTGTAAATAGGTCAACAGTTAGGTAATTGATAAAATCATCAACTAAATTTTCTCTGAGTAGACTCATATTTTCCATAATCTCATTCTTTTTTACCCCTAATTTTACAGCAATATTATCGGTTTTTATGTCAATTTTTCTTGATGCAACACCAAAAATCTTGGCTTGATTATCTAACCCCTTTTGTCTAGGGGGGAAGCGGTGCATATATTCTCTGAGAGATATTTTAACCTCTATTAACTTATTATCAATATCAAGGTACATACATTTATTATCGTTACCCCCCATTAACTTTAATACTCTATATTGACTAATTCTTGCGGTTTTAAGAAGCCATTCTTGATGATTAACCCCCCATATTTTAAATAAGTCTGCGTGTTGAAAAAAGAATCCTAACTCGACATCAAGGGATTCAGGTTTAATGATTAATGAAGAATTTTTATCTTTACTATTACGTTTATAAATGATGTTATTATCAGTGAGATTGTAGGAGTCAAAAAAGTTTGAAAAACAACCCTCTTTTAAAGCTGTTTCATAGGCTCTTTTAGGGTTTTTTTCACCGTCAAAAATACTTGATTCTAAATCACCTAATTGTAGTAATAAATCATCTAAATAATCAGGAACGTTTGATTTTATTCCTACAATATCCAAAGTATCTATAATAGGGTGAAAGTCAGGCGTTAACTCGTCATAAAGCCATACAAACCCTTTATTTTCTGCTAGTTGTGGGCAATATAGACCGATACCATCCACTATCATTTTAGATTTTTGGGTGAATTCGGTATCTGGAATAATAGTTAATTTTGGTATTTTTAAAATATACTCTAAATCAAGCTTGGGAGCTATCAAATTTGTATTCACACCGTCGCAGATATAAGGCATTGTGCTTGAGAGTTAAGTGAATATAGATGATTAACGGGGCTTTTATACCCCGTTAATCTTTTTGTACTATTTAGCAGGTAGTGGTTTAATTGACTTAATATCAATCACTGACAACCCTTTACGCTTGATTGATTTGTTCATTTTGAACTGGATTTTTTGACCCCGTAAAGCTTCTAAATCAAGCTCTGACTCTTCTAATTTTGCCTTGTCTAGCTCAGACAACTTTTTAGCATCGAGTACCCCCATATTGAGTAAAAAACGGGTTAACCGATTATAGTCGGTAGTATCATCCCCTTCATTCTCAAACTTTTCTGAGTTAATATTTTGACCAGTCCAGAAGCGTAGTAAGGTTTGTTTTTTCGTGCCTTCTACAGCAATTAAAAACTCGAACTGGGATGCGTATGTAACCTCTTTCTTACCCTCTTTCTCAGTGTGTTCGTCAATCTCATTGATATCAATGATTTCACCCATAGTGTAACCATTATCATCTGCGACAATTTTGTTAGCGATTTTGGCTTTTAAAGGCATGGTTTTGACTTCGTTAATGGTTTTGGATTGTTTAGGATTTTATGGTGCAAAAGGGAGTTAGTATAGAGAGAATCAGTTTTTTGCTTATTGGCTAGAAAGTGATTTTTATACCGCGCTTTTTCTCCTATGTATTTAAGTGCGGTTTCAATATCGTCAACAGCCAAATTTTCTAATTCCCAATCTCTCATGGCTTTTATCCCTTTTTTGTGCCATAATTAAATTATAGCCTATAAACGTAAATTACGGCTGTTTGTAACAAAACTTAACAATCAAGGTTAAATGAGTAATTATGCTTACCCAACAATTTTTTACCCGTAGTCAGTTGGCAAAAATTTTAAATTTTAAGAGTGACAGCTATATTAAAGATTTAGAGAAAAAAGGTTTTATCACTCCTCAAATAAAACCCTCTAAATATACATTTAATCAAGTTTTATTTATGATGATTTGTAAAGAAATAATTGATTTTACAAATTTAAGTTGGAAATATTTTATAGATGTGAATTTTAACGATATATTGCATTTCAATATAATTGATTATAATTTATTCTGTTTATTAAATATCAAAGGTAGTAAGAAAATAGATATCGAATTAAAGAATGATGATGTACTGGCAAAAGATTTAAATAATTACTTAGATAGTAATTTATTAAAATTACCTGAATTAAAAGGATTTGAACTTACATCTACTCTTTATGTTTGCGATAATAAAGATTATTATTTATTAACATTATCTATTGATAGAATGTATCGAAGATTGTGCAATAAATGTATCGAGTTGAAGATTGATTTAAAGGAAAAAGATATTCTTTTAAATCAATATCAGACATCACTTAATTCTAATTTTACTCTCACTATTAAATCGCCTGATTCACAAAAGGTATCTAACTCTCTATCTGTTTAAATATTCATATTCGATAATTACACAATAACACAACATTGGTGCGGGGTTTGAAGTTGATCTAACCCGTACCAATGTTTACTAAAAATTCAATACCTCATAACGCTCAATAATAAAGGTTTGAGCGTTTTTTTATATTTTATTCTGTTACCGTTTCTTCATCAGCTTCTAAAACTATTAAATCGCCGGGTTGACACTTTAGAACTCTACAAAACTTTTCTAAGGTCTTGAAAGGAATACTCTTCATTTTGCCGTGTTCATACTGTTGAAGATTTGAAACCGACATCTCACAAAGCACTGCAACCTTACCCTGAGATAAGTTTCTAATTGCTCGCATTTCTTTAAGTCTGATAATCACTTTTGTATCCTCAATTAATTTAGCCATCACATTAATTACACCACAACACTTAGTTAACTGTCATCAGTATATCAATCAGTATCCCTTATCAAATACCCGATAATGTATAACCAAGTATCATCTAGTTAGATAACACATAACCAAGTATTGTCGGTATACTAGAGAGGTAAGCCCAACAGAGGATACCTCGGATGATTAGACCGACTAAGCCCAAAGCAGAGAAAGCGCCGAAAGCGCCACGCACCAGCATCGGAGCCAAAGCAGCGCAAGTAGCAACCGCCACCGCTAACAGCCTCGGAACCATAACAGACACCGTAGGAGCGGTAGCAGGGGCATTAACGACGGGACGCGCTCAATCCGCAGGTGCTGCGATCGACTTGCAGCAAGCGACAGCTACAGCACCCCGTACCCAACGATCGGAAATTATCAAGGAAACTGACTTCTACGGGGGCATCACACTTCCTGAGATGGATTTTAACGGCATGATGCCCGGTGACTTACTCAATCCTTCAATTGCCAACACTGCAACAGAAGAGCAATTAACCACAGGCTTAGAGACTTATGCAGGTGGAATTCGCGCTCAGAAACTTTACCAAGCTGGCTTCAAGTACATCTCTGAACTTGGAAAAACAAAGCAAGAGTTTCACAAAGCACAAGCGTCAATCATCAAAGCTAGTACCGAAGGCATAAAAGTACAGCAAGAGATTGTTCGCTTTGACCGCCAAAATATCGAGCTAGAAATTGATTTAGTCAAGCTTGAACAGTCGAGCGAGAAACTCAATCAAGAAGGCATCAAGCTGACTGGTATGCAGAAAGAGACAACACAAATCAGTCGCAAGATTGAAGCGATGGAATTGAAAAGAGAGGCTGAGATTAAAGCTGTAGAAGTTCAAACCATGATGATTACCCAAAAATACTTAGACGAGTCAATGAACTAATTTCTTTCAATCGTAAAAACTCACCACCCAAACTAAAACCATGAACAATCCTAAAACCAAAAACGTACTCTCAATGATTTGTTTTTCAGTCATCGGCACAGTTATCATCACCCTACCTATGCGGATGCTTTTAGACAGTCAGCAGCCTGTACTCGAATTCGATTCAACTGGCGAAACCTTAACAATCACTCAATAATCCGACGGTGCATCTACCATTAATCAACCCTTACCCCACTTAAAAATAATGACTACTCAATACAACCGCATCAGTCTCAAATATCAAATCATCACCGTAGTGGTGGCAGTCGGTTCTGCTATTGTTCTGTTTGTCCCTTACAAGAATTTTAAACCGTTTAAATCTTTTGCCAGTTACTTGATGACAGCTAGTATCGTTTCATTTATCACTACACGTCATACGATGCGAGACGTGTTGGATGAAGCTGAAAAAATCGAGGGTGAACACCGCGACAACACCGACAAACTCAATCGAAAAATCATCAAAATCACTGATGAGAAGTCGGAGTTAGAAAATAAAATCATCAGTCTAAACGGTGAAATCGATACTCTAAAGTTTGACGCTTCTGAACAGTTAGATGAACTTCAAACCTGTCAGAAAGCGCTGAGAGGTACGCTCAACTTTAATGCTGAATCAGCACACAAAATAGTTGAGGATTGTTATCGAGTAGCTATGAGAAAGTGCATCGGACACATTGACGCTTTGCACCGTAACTATCCAGAATGTGCGAGTGAGTTGGACGCTATAAAGTTGGAGATTGAAGCTAAAAAAGTACGATTCACAGACAAACTATCCGACTACCAACAAATCTACAGTTTGGAGGAATTGATAGACGGCGGTTTAGAGTTGCAAGAATTGATGATATGCCAGTGCATTGATTTGAGATGTAAAGCGCAATCGGTTATCATCTCTTATCTGTCGGATGATATCTCTCACCTGACTGAAATAACTAAAGACGCTGTACCGTTTCCTGAGTTTGAGGGTTATCTCGAAAACATTAAAGAATCAGCGACAATTAAAATCACTGAGGAACAAGAGAAAAGAAGAGGTGATTTAAAAGCGATGGCTGAGGAATTCACAGTGTTAGTGGAAAACCACAAAGACCGCTATGTTAACGATGTCAATGAAGCTATCGCAACCGCAAAACTCGCAGTGCAACAGTTAGAAGTCTCACGCTTTGAATTGCAGGAAGCTTTAGAAAGACTAGAGGAAACTAAGAAACCTTTACAGTTTTCCGGCGCTTCTTCCTTTGCTGTGATGGCTAATTCAGTGTCTATTTACTACTACAATCGCTACAGATTTTTACTAGATTCCTTAGACTGGCAAGAAACAGAAACAGGATTCAAAGTAATTTTTTCAATCCGTCGTAACCCTGGTTTGATTGAATCAGAAATCAGCGCTGACAACTCGCTAGAACAGGTTGCAGCGTTCACTAACGCACTGCACGGAACTGAACCTAAATGGGAATTCAACCGCCAATTTAGTCAGGTTTATTTAACAGTCACTCACCGCCGTGTTGTCAAACTCAAAAATGAATTACCGCGCGGGGTGCGAACTGCTGACAAGTTTTTACAAACTGTTAAGAATTGGAAACGGGTCAGAATTACAGGAGGTTCTGAGTCTGGCAAAAGTCCAACCGCTGAAAACCTTGTTTGCGCTTTAACAACGATGCACGATGGTCTTTGTGACTTCTATGACCCGATGTTCGACTCTGTTAAAAATTACCGCACGATACCCGCAGTCGGACGTTCTCATGCTGATTCAATCAAAGGGTTGAAAGAGTACCAATCACGGATGGAAGCGATGCCTAGTGAGAGGTTTTATATTGCATGGTTCGATGAGATTGACACAACGCTTGACGAAAATCCTAAATCTGCCAGCGACTTAAAAGCGGTGCTTAAGCAGTCCTCACACAAAAACTCAGGGTTAATCATCACAGGTCAAAATGCTAACGTCCGCAACCTTAAAGGAGGGTTTGACCGATCCGATATGAATAACTTTGTTTGTTTGCATATCGGTGACAACTACCGTGACGCGGTGGCTAACTCTCACCTGAGTGAGTCTGAAAAGTCGAACCTGATGAAGACGGGGGATGCACTGACAGACTACTGTGCAGTCAAAAACGATGAAGACGGTCTAGACCATACTGACCCCAGTGCTTACCGTTTTGCACTGGTACTAGAACCCAACAAAAAAGGATATTTCATGATTCTCCCTGAGTTTGGGGAGTACGTCTGGCAAGAGCCGACCGATGCGACCGACACTGATGAAGCGACCGACGCGACCGACGCGCTACCTAGTGTGACTGTCAGCAAGCAAACCCCCAACTGTCCACAGTGCGGTACTGAATCCAAGCGTCACGGATTTTTAAAAACAAGTGAGGCTCGACAACAGCGCTATCGGTGCAAAAATCCTGACTGCTTACACACTTTCATCTGAGTGTATACACTTGCGATTTGTATATACACAATAAATTGATAAGAAATAAACCATAGTTTCTATTAGTTTATCCCTCTACAAATCGTCAAGAATTTTTAGGTAGTTAGACTGTTGCTGACTGTTGCTGACCAACAAACCAGCAACACACCAGCAACAGTCAGCAACAACTCATCAGTGGGAAGTGTTACAGATAAAGGATTTTATTTTTGTTGCTGACTGTTGTTTTTTCGGTTGCTTTGGACATAGTAGGGTTTTGACTTTTAGCAACAGTTAGCAACAGTCAGCAACAGAAAACCTACTAATACTAATAGCTTCCCCTACCGCCCCGCCACAAATTCAATCCAGAACATAGCTTTCAAATCTCTCGAATACCTCTCACGTCAACAGTTCAAATCAAGTTCACAATTCACAGAGTGTATACACTCAGGAGTCAAAAATGAAACTCGACACCATCCAAAACACCACCAACGGCAACACCGCACCAACCGCAACCGCTACAGCCCCCAAAAAGCCCAAAACTGTCACAGTGCCAGAACTGATTCTAGACGGCGGTTCCTCTCGCACCAAATACTATCTCGAAAAAATCACAGGTTCCTATCAGTCAGTCTGTCGCAAGTTCACTAAAGCACAGGAACTCCCTACCGGGTACTTAGGAGTGTTTAAAATCGGTGAAAACGGCTATGCAGTAGGTGATTCAGCACTATCTCTGTCTGGTGGTGACTTAGAGGAAGGGTACGCCAATGACAACAAAATCAAGCTGTTGAATGCGTGGATTATCGGCGCTTTGTGCGTTCATCCGACCTTTTTATTCAAACGCATCAAGAAAGCTAAGAAGGATGAAACCATCAAAATAGACCTTAAAATCGCTCTCCTGTCGCTATCCTCACACCGTAAAAAGGAGATTGAAAAAGCCTTCACAAACCTCAGATTTGAGTTCGATGAACACTTATTTGAGATTAACGTAGTCAGCTACAACCTTTACCCTGAAGGGTACGGCGCTGCGTGTGCAGCCAAAAAGCACATCAAAGAACTGGGTACAAAGGATGTTCGCTTTCACGTTCTAGACTTGGGCGGTGGCACTCTCACCCACACACCATATAGCAATCAGAACGGTGTACCCCGCGCTAGCAATCAGAACAGTGTCTCAGGTGCTGGTGTGATTAGCATTACTGAGTTTTTCGCGAAGGAAGCCTCAAAGGGTGACACGGGCGGTAACATCTACCACTTCTCACGGCTCAAAGACGCGCTCGAAAGTAGCACGGTGTCAGAGTCGGGAGAGTACAGTGCAGAGATTGTTTTAGGCGACACAGAGCGCGACCTAGGCGATCGCCTCAAATCAGGGCTTGAAGCTTGGAGCCGTGAAATCATCGGAGTGCGTGAACTGTTGCGAGATGTAAAGCAGATTTTACGCAAGGGTGAGAGGGTGTACTTGACCGGGGGCGGGTTCAAGGTTGCAGCGGTGCAAGCATTCATCACCAGCTATTTAGGCAGTGAGTTGGTGACTACCTTGCCAGACCCCGACACGGTGAACATCACCGGGCTTGACTGACTAAAGCCACCCCGATCAAGTCGGCAGTTCATCGTTACCGAGTCGATCGCCCCGCTAGTGTCAGAACTCGCTGCACAGAGAGGTCTAACCGACTGGGAGATGATGAACGCACTACTTGAAGACGGTCTAGAGCGCTACTCAGACGCTCTGCTGTGTAGGGGAGGAATCTGAGATTAAGCACACACCACATTTAAGGATAGAAACCAATGGCTAAGCAATATGACTTACCCCACGAATATGAGATACCCGTAGTTGATGAACTCGCTATCTGTATCGCTTTGATAGTTGGTGCAAAATATCGCGCTCAAAAACACATCTCTAACCCCTTTACAGATACATCGTGGCTAGATGAACCCGAACAAGGGTTGATGGATACTGCCAGCGATGCCTTAGACACTGCTGTGCAAGCGCTTGAAGCCGTGCGACAGGCTATCGCTAAGCCACCATCACCCTAGCAAAACAGCGATCGAGCGGTACACCACAGCACCGCTCGCACCCGCCCCGCCACTGATAAGCAAAATTAGATATCTATGATAAATGTATAAGATATATCAATGATAATATCATTGACAATATCATTGATATCGTAGATAATAGGAATATCAACACACAGGAAGCCCACAGGAAGCGAAAAAGATGACAATCCCTAAAAAACTCATAGCTGATGCTCAAAAATTTTTCAATCGCGTTAGCGTACTCACTGATAAAGATGAAATGATTGAAGAATGCGAGCAACTGTTAAAAAGTCTCAGAACTTTACACCCTCTACATACATTTAAAACCTACCTTACTGAATACCGCAAACCGTTTCTATCTTTCATTCATCCCATACCAGAATTAAATGAAACAAAACCCCCTTCAAAAGGTGGTATTCAATGTTTTGTAGTGTCACAGCTTGTTTTAACAGCAGAAGAGAAAGCTAAATTAAATGAAGTGAACAAAAAAAGTTCACGCGCCCGCGAAGGTTATGATGCAGACGGTGAAATCAGAGAGGTTGAACTACCCAAAACTGATATTGCGAAAATCATTGACATATCATGCGAGTGCTTATTATCAGACAATCCTCACATCATCGCAGCAGGTATTGTCAATCTCACAGGTTTGAGAGCTAACGAGCAAAATATGCCTCGATATGAGCATAAAGATTTAGGTATCATAGAGCGTCAAATGGTGGTTGTTGACGATTATGTAATCGGTTTTAAAGGTGTTAGTAAAAAGCGCAATGAGGAAGACGTACTAGCATTTTATGCACGTCCGACACTAGCACCCGCTAAGCTGATTGTTGATGCACATAACAAATACCTTTCATACCGTGCAGTACAAGCAATCAGCACTGATATCAACACCTATCAGAAAACATTTCAACAACAGTTTAAGAACGAATACAAAAAACTTTTCGGCAAGCTGTTCTCGACAATTGAAATGTTTGATGATGAAGGTGAATTGACAAAAGAGAACGGTACTCCCCACAAAGGACGCGCTTTTTATGCTTGTACTTTGAGAGCTATTCTTAAAGCAAAACGATTCGGTAGTAGTGCGATAAATACTTACGTTCAGTTATCTCTAGGTCATGATTCAATAGCTGAAACTATGAAATACCTCGGACGGTATGACGAATCACAATACATCAACCCCCTCAACATCAATTTGCCCACTAACATCACAGGACTTGGAAAAATGAATTACACACCTACAACCGTAGAAAATCAACTCGACAAAACCTTTAACCTCGAACAATTTATAGAAGGTTTAGACGTTGAAAATCAACTGAAAATCGCAGAGTTTTTGAACGATGGAATGGGTGAAACACAAGCGGTTCTCGCGTTATTCAACTATCAGGTAGTTAACAGAAAGTCTGTAAATGCAGATAATACAAAGTCTAATCTGCTACCAAGTAAAGAAACCGTAACTGATACTGTCGCTCAAATTGTTGAAGGGGTGATGCACTACAACCGACAAAATGCAGACGGTGGCATCGAAAAAATGGCTGTACCTACTTACGGGTTAATCAACAAAATTAGTGTTGAAAAGTACGGTAAACAAATAGCTAGCACTACCGTCAAAAACTACCTTGAGAAAAACGTCAATCAACTGAATAAAGAACTTGCCGAGATGGGTATACCCGCCGGGTTAGACAACACAGCGCACAATGGTAAATACCATCGCAAGACTACTAACGAATTAGTTGCTACAATAATAGAATTCATCTAACAACTAAACCTTATGAATTCTATCGGATGCGGGTGCAAGATATGTAAAGCAGGGTTAAGCGATACGGTTAACGAGATGATACAAGGTCAAATCGAACCGTTCGCCGTCCTCAAGTTCTTAGAAAATAAAGGCTGTAAGGTGTCTGACAAACTACTTAAAAAACATCTATCAGCCTTTACGATTCCATACCCTGAAGTCGATGTTAACGATTTTAAGACGGTATTAGAACCCGTCCCTAATAACTTAGTTGACATCGACTTTTCACAGTACAAAGTTGATTTAAGCAACACCGAAGTCACTCTCGAATTGTTGCAAAAAATCACTTTGAAGGTGTTTTTAAATCAAGCGAGAATCACAATTCAGGCACAGCAAAAAATGCTTGATGGACTTTCGCCAGATATGCCAAAAGACACAATGAGAAACTACGCAACAGCGCTCGATATGCTTGACAAAACATCTGCTATCTCAATGATGGTTAATCAACAGCAAGCTATCAAAACCGTTGAAGCTATGGGTTTAACAATACAATCCTCTGCGATACAAAATGTTCAAGATTAAACCGCATCAAGGTCAAGTTAAGAAATATTTCAACGCTTCAAACCTGAGAACTGTACCGCAAAAATGGGTTGATTTTGCACGGTTGACAACCATCAGAAGCGGTGGCGGTATGGTTACTTTTGACCCCTACTACTATCAGGAAATAATTTCTGATTTGATGGATGAATACAACAACATCGTCTGTGTTAAGTCGAGACAACTTGGCTTAACACAAATGATTGCTTGTAAGTTTTTGCACCGCGCTGCACTCAACCCCGCATACAGCGCGATCGCATTCTTGAGAAATCAGAATGACGTGAGTGCAATCAGTCGCAGAACAAAGCAGATGTTAATCGGGTTATCCGAGTACATCACGCCAGAGAATGACAATGTAGGATATCTAAAACTTAAGGGTTTAGGTGATATATATTACAAAAACTCATCACCCGAAGGTTCACGCTCGATTGATTCAGTGATAGATTTTCTGTTTGATGAGGCTGCATTTAGTGAAAATATCGAACAGATTTATGCAGCGTCTAGCCCGTCCTCTGCGATGTCAGGGGATAAGATAACAAAGTTGATTATCAGCACTCCTAGCGCTAAATCTGGCTGGTACTGGGATAAGGTAAATGCTGATAACGATGGTAGAGATATTGAAGAAATATGCAACAGAGTAGCAGCGGGTGATTTGTACAATGAAGTACCAGGTTTGTATTGGTTTGAGGACGCGCAAGGGACGCTTAAATTAATAGTTCATTGGAGCGCTCATCCCATCTACAAGTCAATACCAAACTATCTCGACTACAGATTAAAGCAGGACGGAACCGATACTGAAACTGTACTCAGAGAGTATGATTTAAAGTTTGTTGATAGCGCTGTATCAGTCTTTAACATCGAGTTAATCCGTGAGAATGCTATCGGTGCTTATGAGGACTTTAAAGAGGCTTATATCGAATATTATTGCGGTTTAGATACTTCCACTATGGGAAGTGACTACACCGTGTTCTCTGTTGTTAAATACGATGTGAGAAATAATATCTATTCGTTGGTTCACCTGTACAGGAGAAGGCAAGAAACCAGTCAAGCCCACATCTACCAGATTTCTAAATTGATTGAGTTTTATCAGCCTGTTTGTGTGGGAATTGAAACAACGGGCGGGGTAGGTAGGATTTATTTAGAGGAACTAAGTAAAACACATTATGGTACTGAATTCAAAGACATCAAAACGACTAGAGACACGAAAATAACTATGGTAGGTACTCTGAATTTAGCGTTAGAAAAGAGACAATTTATCTACCCTGAAAACTCTGTGCTGATTGAAGAGATGTTAAGTTATCGCCGTGTTGGTGCGAAGTTAGAGGCTGCAAGCGGTAAACATGATGACACGATAATGAGTGTATCTTTTGCCCTGACTGTGACACCGTTCTTACAGGGTGAACAAATATGCGGTACATTAATTGCTTGACAAACTGGTGATTATCATGAAACGTAAAACCGATTTTAAGGTAGTTTTATTTGATGAAAATAAACCACACACAACACAAGAATGGTGGATTTATTGGGTAAATAGGTATGCTCCAACATCTACAGGAAATACAGATATGCGAGATTTTATGAGAGATAAGATTGTAAAGAGATTAGTTACAGACATTGATTAGGCGGGAAACAAGTATTTTCCCGTCTAGAGTCTAGAACCGTTGAAAACATTACACAGGATTAAAATCAATGTCAGATACTTTATTTCAATTAGAAGGGTTTATCGAAGTAGACAGAGTGAGAGCGGTTAAGTGGGCGAGAAAACAACTCACTCTAGATAATTGGGCGATTCTAGATACTGAGACAACAGGTTTATACAATGCTGAAATAGTAGATATTGCAATAGTGTCTAACACTGGTAAACCGCTGTTAAATACACTGGTTAAACCAACATTGACCATACCTGCTAAAGCTGCAAGTATTCACGGCATAACCGATGATATGGTTGCCACCGCTCCAACATTCCCTGAGATATACCCGCAGATTGTAGAGGTTTGTAAAAGCAATCAAGTGTTAATTTATAACGCGGGTTTTGATATGAGTATTCTTGATTATTGTTGCAAGCTTCACAACTTGCCCAAGTTGAAATTTGATTTAAAATGTTTGATGCTTATTGCTGCTGAATGGTACGGTAATTGGAGTCATTACCATAAAAGTTATCGCTACCCAAAATTGCCTAATGGGAATCATAGAGCTATAGGTGACTGTTTGGCGGGGCTTCAATTAATCAAAAGGATGGCACTGGATACTGATGAGTTGAGAGTGTAGCGCGGTTATCGATTGAAAATTACAATCCGACCAAACAAGAGTAAAATCAACATAATCACAATCACCGTAAAAATAAATTCAATGATACCTATTCAAGTATCCCAAGCGCCAGTTATCACAGGTCAAATAGTAAGTGTTGGAGATGGTGACACCATCACTATTAAAACCAGTAACGGAAATATAACCGTGAGGTTAGCTTGTATTGATGCACCTGAAAGAAATCAATCAGGGGGTAAAGAAGCTGCACAAAGACTCACTGCTATTCTTCCAAAAGGTATGTCAGTTAAAGTCACCCCAGTAGATAAAGACCAATACGGACGCACAGTAGGAATCGTAGTTACAACCCAAAACATTAATCAACAACTTGTACAAGAGGGTTTAGCTTGGGTATATGAAGCGTACATTAACAAATGTCAAAACATCGCTACACCATTGCGTCAAGCTCAGAAAGTTGCAAAAGAAAAACGTGTTGGGTTATGGAGTCAATCAAACCCTTGCCCGCCGTGGGATTACAGAAAAAATCAATGTGTTACAGCGTCACCTGTACCCGTCCCTAATCAACAAAAGAAATGTGACCCAAGTTATCCAGATTTTTGCATTCCACCCGCCCCGCCTGATTTGAATTGTGGTGATATCCCTCAGCGTCGGTTTCGCGTTTTACAGCCTGACCCTCACAAATTTGACCGAGACAAAGATGGCATAGGATGCGAGAGCTAAAACGACATCAGGAAAGCTTAGTTTTCTGATGTACACCCCACAAACCTAATGAACCCGCTACCTAACCCAGTGGCGGGTTTTTGCTTTTTAAAAAACTCTCAGGTTTTCAC
>NZ_JAUBWA010000143.1:0-15835 GCF_036702825.1 Microcoleus sp. A003_D6
GACTGAATCTGTCTTGAATGCCCGTTCTGGTCGGATTCCTCCTTCTCTTCTGCCACGCTAACCCCGTGAACTTCTACCAATAATCAGACCGACAATAAATCTGATGATTGTTCCGAAGCCGAAAATAAAGCCGAGCGGCATGGCATTTCCGCCATAAGCTTTGTCAATTTCGGCAAATTCTGCTAAAGTTAAAACTTTGACATCATCGGGCAAATTCACTCGGCATTTTTGAGTGCTTGAATATCGCCTTGCATAATTTTGCTGACATTGCGCGAAATCTTATCAATTTCCCAATCCCACCACCTAATTTCTAATAGTTGTGCAACTTCACCATCGCTAAAACGCTGTTTGATTGGATGTGCGGGGTTTCCACCGACAACAGTGTAAGGGGGAATGTCTTTTACTACAACGGATTTGGCGGCAATAACTGCACCGTCGCCGATTTTGACTCCGGGCATAATCATGGATTCATAGCCAATCCAAACATCATTGTCAATGACGGTATCGCCTTTACTTGGCAGTTCGATTAATAAATTCATGGCTGTTTCCCAACCATTCCCAAAAACCGGAAAAGGATAAGTTGAAATCCCGTCGAGTTTGTGATTCGCACCGTTCATAATGAATTTGACGTTGGTGGCGATCGCACAAAATTTACCAATAATTAATCGATCGTTTCCGTAGTTATAAAGTACATTTTTCTCAAAGTTTTCTGGATCTATTGGATCGTCGTAATATGAGTAATCGCCGACGATAATGTTGGGGGATTTAATAAAGTTTTTGATGAAGCATACGCGCCGCTGATCGGCCATCGGATAAGGTCGGTTTGGATCTGGCCCAATTTCTGTCATAACTTTCAATCCTTATTCGTTAAGCTGCTGGATTTATGTACTGTTAATTCGAGTTAGGTTGGCTTTTGTTTCTTTAACATAGAGCAGTATATCTTGTCAAGTGGTAAATTTTTGGTCGATCGCCCTGCAAGAAATGAGAGAAAATGGTAAAATCCAACATCCGTCCGCCTTCGGAAGCGGTATAAAATGCCAAATTAAGATAAAAGAAGCGATCGAAGTGAGAGAATTTATGAGAGTACGAACCTACGAAATCGGCGATACCCAGCAAATTCTAAAACTGTTTTACGACACCGTACACCAAGTAAACATCCGCGATTACACAAAAGCACAAGTAGATGCTTGGGCTCCAGCCGATATCGATCTTGAAAGTTGGACTAAAAGTTTAAGCAGTAAATTTACTTTCGTAGCAGAAGAAGGTGATAAAATTGCAGGTTTTGCGGAATTAGAAGCCAGCGGCCATATCGATCGCTTTTACTGTCATCAAGATTTTCAAAGACAAGGAGTTGGTCGGCTGATTTTAGCACAGATTGATGCAAAAGCCCGAAACTTAGGAATTAAAAAGTTATTTACAGAAGCTAGTATTACCGCTAAACCTTTCTTTGAAAGCCAAGGATTTATAGTTGTTAGAAAGCAAGAAGTAGAACGGAGAGGACAAAAGTTTATTAACTTTGCAATGGAAAAAAATATATAAGGATCGCAAATTAAATAACTTACAATTTTAATTGTTATTGTGGGATGGGCGGGACGCCCAACCCCTACTCCCCACTTTCAAGAGTGGAAGTTATTAAATTTTCATTCCTAAACAACGATTTGTGTAAAATTAGATCGAAGAGTTTTACTCAGGAGTTGCGATGGTGACGGAAGCTACAAATGTGCTGGGCGGAAAATTAGAGACTTGCTGCACTTCGCCAATGACGGGCTATTATCGGGACGGCCAATGCAATACAGGCGGCGGCGACTTCGGGGCTCACACAGTTTGTGCTCAACTGACGGAAGAGTTTTTGACATTCACCAAGTCGAATGGAAATGATTTGAGCACTCCGGTTCCCGAATTTAACTTTCCCGGTTTGAAGCCTGGGGATTGCTGGTGTTTGTGCGCTTCTCGCTGGAAGGAAGCAATGGATGCAGGAGTTGCACCGCCTGTGGTTTTGGCCGCGACTCACGCCTTGACTTTGGAATACGTTTCTTTGGATGAATTGAAGCAACACGCTGCTGATTTGTAGGAATGTGCGCATTTGTCATAGAAACTGTAGGGTGCGTCAGTTGGCGTTATTTTTTCAATAATCCAGGCGTTATTTACCGACGCACTCTACAAGAGATTTATTGCATAAATGTTTGATTGATAGGTTAACCGCAGATGTAATGCAGATAAACACAGATCAACGCAGATACTTTCAAGAGAATTTGCGAATGAATGCAATTTTGTCTAATAATTCAGCCGACTCCTAGGGTGCGTTAGTTAGCGTTATTGTTTCAATATCCAACAGCTTCTGACGCTGGGCACGCTACAAGATTTCAACTGGAGTTCATCATGATTCGATCGACCACCCCCGATGACACGATCGCCCTAATCGCCCTAGCCGAAGCGACTGGCTTGTTCGAGGCGAACCAACTCGACGAGGTTCGCGAAATGGTGGCCGATTACTTCAGCGGTAACAGCGACAGCGACAGCGATCGCTTCTGGATTACCGATGACGACGGCGGGCCCGTGGGTGTCGCCTACTGCGAACTGGAACCGATGACCGATCGCACGTGGAACCTGCAATTAATCGCCATCCTACCCGATCGCCAGGGACAAGGACGCGGTGCGACACTGCTGCGGTACGTTGAACAAACATTGACGGCGCGGGGCGGGCGCGTGCTGCTGGTGGAAACGTCGGGACTACCAGAGTTCGATCGCACGCGGGCGTTCTACCGCAAGTGCGGTTACGACGAGGAAGCGCGCATCCGCGACTTCTACAAAGCGGGCGATGACAAGATCGTTTACCGCAAGGCGATCGCCGCTCAGGCGTAGACTCGTAAGGTGCGTCAGTAGCATTATTGTTTCAATAATCCAACAGCTTCTGACGCTTGGCACCCGACAAGTTTACAAATCTGGCAACTTATACTGCCCGACAATCCGCTTAGCATATTCCGGCACATGAGCCTCCAATTTCTCCGGGTAATTCCGCTTCACGTACAGATAATTGCGAGTGAAATGAGAATCAATCGAAAACCGAGCATATTCCAAACCCTTCGGCCCAATTCTTTCAATAAACACTCCCATTAACTTCGCCGCCCACATCGGCAAAGTCACCCCTTTTTCATAAGCCGGAATGCTTTGCTGAACCGCTTCTTTTCTGTTTCCCTGAGACATCACCGGCTGAGTATTTAACTGATCCGTTACCAAGTCTAACATCTCTTGCCCGGTGTCATTTCGCACTACAATCCACTGCCAGCCAAAAGGTGCGCCCATGTAGCCCACAACTAAATCTGCTAAAGAATTGACATAATCAAAACAGCTCAAACAAGAAGGAGCAAAAACATCTTTCAACTCCTTAGTATTCAACCCGAAGAACGGCACTTTTTCTTCCGAACCATCTTCGTGTTTGAAGTGAACGTTAAAGTCTTGCATAAACTCATAAGACACAACTGTTTCGGGAGAGCGGCTAGTCGTGTCTAGGAATTTCTGCAAGCCTGCACGGCTGACATTATCCACACAGGGAGTTCCCAAAACGTAGAGCTTTTCTAAACCGAGTTTTTTCTCGACTGTTCGCAAGGCTTGAATTTGACAGCCGACGCCAATTACTAACAGTCGCTTCATCCCCGATTGTTCGATTTGTTCTAATACTGAAAGGTTGGGGGAGAGAGTGGGTTTGTTTACTTTTGCGGCCAGAATTTCTTCGCGATTTCTCGCAATAATCGGCATCGGCTGAAAGCGGTCTTCCTTTGTATTTTGGACGCAAACAACGCCTTCTACAATTCCTTTTTCGAGCATTTCAATCGCAATTGTGCTGACGATTCCCGTCCACTGAGCGCCCTCGATCGGCTCTTTTTTCCGAGCCGCCATCATGTTTTGACTGACTCCGAAATACCAATCGTCGGGATTGTCGAGATTTCGCGATCGCCCGTGAATCTCTGCTTCTAATTCTGCGATATGCTGTGTTAAGAAAGCGCAAGATTCCTTGACATAATGGATGTAATATGTATCGCACAAACCGCACTCGCTGCAAAGTTCTTTAGCGGGGCGGCGGCTACCTGGTTTCAGGGCTTTGGATTTTTGGTGCTTAATAGAATCTGTTGCGGTCATCTAAATTGCTAATTTTATCGAGATATGGCTTTTGTTAGGATATCACAGCAATTTCCGTTGATTTACCTCCTTTATTCTTTCTTTCAGTCCTCGCAGGCGGACGCAAGCTTGTGCGGGAGCAAATTCGGTTCGCCCGAAATTGGGGGTTTTCAAAGCTTAAAAAATATTAGTCAGGACTTACGTAGGTTGCGCTAGAAACCCGGTTTATTGCTGAATACCTCACTGTTAAACCTAAGATTTATGGTAAAAACCGGGTTTCTTTGTGTAGTTTTGGTAAAAAAATTCGGTTTCAAAGCATCGCCCTGCGTCCAGGAGTGTTTGTGTAAGTCCTATTAGTATCAATCCGGATTGAGCGGGCGATCGCCCGAATAAACTGCCAAATAAAGCTATAAAAAAAATGGTAAAATGGTTTGTGACAACAGCCGTCGCTAGCATCACGATCAATCTCGCAATTTCGAGCTTAGGATTTGCTGCTTTAGTTCGCCCCGTTGCCGGTATGAATCAAACTGTTGTCGCTTTAGAAAGAATGCTCAGCGCGACACAAAAGCCGACGGCACTGAACTATTCGCGCCTGGGGATTGGCGGCGTTCGGTTGGGGATGGCTGTAGAAGAGGCAAAACGTAAGTTGGGAAAACCGCAGCGCGACGAAACTAAACCTGCTGGGCCTGGCATCGGCGGCAAGATTCGCACGCTAACCTACTCAGGATTGACGGTAGCAGCATGGGATGGCAAAGTTTATTTAGTTTCTACTACCAATCCCAAGTTTCTGACAATTGATGGTGTGAAGCTAGGAGATAACAGCCAAAAAGTTGTTAAAACTTACGGTTACGGGTCGCAATCTGTGCAGGGTGGAGTGACTCGGTTGACTTACAGCAATGACCAAAAGGCTTCTAATTTGATTGTGGAAATTAAGGGCGATCGCGTGCAAAAAATTATTGTGAGCACGCAGCTAAACTGAAATATTAAACAACAGTGCAAAAGTCCCGGTTCACAAGTTTGTAGTAATGACTTTATTCCTTATTGATGAGGATTTTTAGCATTTCTGTGAGTTGACTGGAGGGCTTTTTCCTGATGTGCGATCGCCCGCGTCTCCTTAATCCTCTTCATCATCATCCGACAATTTTGTCATTTCCTCAGCAATTAGTGTCTGAAACTCCTCTCCGCAGTGAACGTTGAGATGGATTGCAGAGAGGAAGGAACTCTGCTAGAATTTCAGCTTTTTGTCGATCGCTCAAATCAGGTAACTGAAGCTGATGGATTAAAGTAATCACATTTTGACACTTAGTACCCTATTCATCAATTAACGTACTCAGCGTAGAATTAGTTACAGCAATTGTCCGATCGCTTTCCTTGCATCTTTACTTATCCAATTCTCAGTCCGCTAGGAGTGGACGAAAGTTTGTTCGCGGTTTCAACCGCGCCCGCGATCTCGGATTTGGGATCACACCCATAAAAGAAAGTAGAGGTGCGATCGATCGCATCTCTACAAAAATTCTAAATAAGGTGCACATTGTGCACCCTACCAATTAGCTGTTTTGGGGAACAGGAGCACTCGGTGTTCCTGAAAAAGTCGGCGCTACAGAATTACTCGGCGCACCAGTCTTAGCCCGCTTCTTGATCAAGATAGGCTTGACGCTGTTTTCTCCGCCAATCGGGGGATCTTCTTGTTGAGCGTAATCAGCGCCCATCCAAGCCGGACGGCTTTGATCGAAAGCCATTTGCAAAGCAGCAGCGGCGATCGCGTGGGAGTCGTACTCCTCGGATAACTGAGACACCAGAGGCAAGAAAGATGCCATCCGTTCGCCAGCCAAAGCTTCGCGAACTTTACCCTGCATCTTTTCCAACTGACGAGCTTCAATTTGCGCCCTTGTCGGAATGTTTCGCACCGTCAAGCTCGATCGCACGTGGCGTTCAATTAAGCGCAGTTTGCGGCGATCGACCGGTTGAATCAGCGTAATCGCCGTTCCTTCGCGACCGGCCCGGCCCGTGCGTCCGATCCGGTGAACGTAGCTTTCTACGCTATCGGGCAAATCGTAGTTAATAACGTGAGTCAAGTGATCCACATCCAAACCCCGTGCCGCAATATCAGTCGCCACTACCCAGCGCACCTGACATTGGCGGAACCGATGCAGCAAGCGTTCCCGCTGTGCCTGATTCAAATTACCGTGATACTCGTCAACGCTGTGACCTGCTGCTTGCAGTTGGCTGGTGAGTTCCGCAGCCGACTGGCGAGTCCGCACAAAAATCAGTGCAGATTCCGGGTCTTCCATTTCGAGAATTGGCTGCAAAGCTCTTGCCTTCGACCAGCCCCGGGGAATCATGTACACGCCTTGGCTGATGCGCTTTGGCGTTGCTTTTGGCTGTTCTACGGTGACGTTAACTGGGTTGCGCAAATGCCGCGACACCAATTTCCGAATGGAAGCTTCCATCGTCGCCGAGAAAAACGCTGTTTGACGTTCTTTTGGTGCAGCATCCAAGATTTTTTCCACATCTTGGATAAAGCCCATGCTCAGCATTTCGTCAGCTTCATCCAAAACCAGCCATTTTACCTTGTCTAGTTTCAGGCTGCCGCGGCTGAGCATATCCAATATGCGTCCGGGTGTACCGACAACGATGTGAACGCCGCGCTTCAAACGCTGCATTTGTCGATCGATCGATTGACCGCCGTACACTGTCAGAACTTGCAGAGAGCGACCGACTTTTACCGGGCCGTCGCTGCTGATGCCGCTCAAATCGCGAATGGCTTCAGTTACTTGCATCGCCAATTCGCGAGTCGGTGTCAGCACGAGTGCTTGCACCGCCGTGAGGTCTAAATCAATCCGCTCCAAGATGGGCAACGAGAATGCTGCCGTTTTGCCTGTCCCTGTTTGGGCTTGGCCCACAACGTCGCGACCTGCTAGCAAGTGCGGAATTGCTTGTACTTGGATGGGAGTAGGTTCTGTAAAGCCTAGTGTTTCCAGATGGAGAACGAGTTCTTCCGAAAGACCTAAGCCTTCAAACAATAAATTCATTAATGCTCCTAATAACGAGTCTTAGCCTTCTAAGTTGCCCAACTCGGATGCGGATTTCTGCTCGGCGGCAGGAACTCATAAGAGTTCTTTATGGTGCTGCGCCTGCGCGCACCTTCTTAAATAGCAATCGAGTATAGGGCAGCTCCGTCGATGGTGACTAAATTTACCAATTCGACAGCCGTCTTTGATTTTGTGACATCACCGATACCAACCGCCAGGGGTCGGGTTATAGGCTTCCAACATTCTTAAAACAGGACATTGGACTTCCTTTGAGGTACTTGCAAGCTTTCCCTCTTAGGCATTTTATAGTGAGGATCATGACCAGCCCCACTTTACTACATAGTAATAGTAGTAACAGGTTTTTTCGTTCAGGCGCTATCCCGCAATCCGTCGCCTGCGGGATTGAGCAGGGAATGCTGCGACCGTTACCGCCTATCCATCTCAACACTCTTTCGGTATACCGTTGTGGTGTAGGGCGGACGGCGAAGCAATCTCAAGATTATCCCCGCTTATTTCTGGCTTGTTATCATCATAACTCTTTACATTCAGAAACAAAAGATTAAATTTGTTAAAATTTTCCGATCGTTCTGTAGAGATTACCGCACCCCGACGGGGAGCGTCGATTGCCACTAGAGGCTACTAAAGGTTTATTAACCCCTTTCCTACGTATCTTTGCACAATGTTGTACAAACCGTTACTTTTTCTGCACAATCGGCTAATCATTTTTGGCTAGTGTCCGGTTTTGGTTCGCCACGTCGCCCGATCGCGACAGTTGCAGCAAGACTTATATTTCACCATGAAGGTCGTAGACATCTGCACCAGTAATTTTCACAGATACGATCGAACCCAGCCGCGCTTCTCCTGTCACATAGACGAGTCCATCTACTTCTGGGGAAAATCGGGCGGATCTACCAATCAACTCGCCTGTCTCTGGTTGTTCTTGTTCTATCAGGACATCAACTACCTGACCGACAGACTCTTGATTCTTCTTCAATGATATAGGTTGTTGTGCCGCCATTACCGAATTGCGCCAAATTTCCATTGTTTCTGCTGGCAGTTGATTTGGCAAGCTGTAGGCTGGGGTGCCTTCTTCGGCGGAAAATGTGAATACTCCGACGTGATCGAATTCGTGGCGCTTGACAAATTCCAGCAAGTGTGCTGCGTGTTCTTCGGTTTCGCCCGGGAAGCCGACAATAAAAGTTGTCCGCATTACGGCGCCGGGAATTGCTGCTTTGAGCCGATCGACTATAGCATCATTGATCCCCGCTTGAAAAGGCCGATTCATCGCCCGCAGAATTTCGGGATGGGAATGTTGCAGGGGTAAATCCAAATAAGGTAAAACGTTAGGCGTTTCCCGGATTGCCGCGACAACTTGCGGAGTCAAACCTGTAGGATAGGCGTAGTGCATCCGAATCCAAGGCACATCTACTTCACCCAAAGCCCGAAGCAGTTCGGCAAGTTTGGGTTCGCCGTAGATATCTTTGCCGTAGTTGGTGGTAATTTGAGAAATTAGGATAATTTCCTTTACCCCTTCCGACGCCAATTGCTTAGCTTCGGCGACGATAGATTCGATCGTCCGCGACCGTTGATTTCCGCGCAGATGCGGGATAATGCAAAAAGCACAGCGGTAGTCACAGCCCTCTGCTATTCGCAGATAAGCGACACCTTCCGATGTCGTGCGGTAGCGGGGAGTTGTTTCGTCAGCGATGTAAGTAGGTTCGCTAGAGACGAGGGAAACTCGATCGCCCTTTTCGACCTGCTGCATGACATCGACGATTTTATGATAGTCGCCCGTGCCGACAATTGCGACTGCTTCCGGCAATTCGTCCAGCAATTCTTGTTTAAAATGCTGTGCCATGCAGCCGGTGATGACTACTTTTTTATTAGCTTCTGCCAATTCTACCAAGGTGCGGACTGACTCTTCTCGCGCAGCTTGGATAAAACTGCAAGTATTGACGACGACGTAATCGGCTAATTCTTCATTAGAATCCACTTGATAGCCCGCTTGAGCCAGCAAGCCAATCATGTGTTCGGTATCGATGCGATTTTTTTCGCAGCCGAGGTGAGTAAATGCGATCGTTGGCTTCGTTGCCATGAAGTAATATTTGCTGTTGCGATATTTCTAAGAACGTTTTATGGTATCACACAATTTGATGATCTGCAATGTGTAAGTGAAAGCTCTCGACTGTTGTCGTGTTCGTATGCGATCGTCACATAGAAGATCACCCTTTGCATAATTTCGACTCGCTAGTTCGGCAAGCCAGCGACAAAAATCTGGTCGGCCGTCAACCTCAACTCTGGGAACGCCAGCGACTCAACTATGTCATCTCCCTGAAACTGGTTGATTTGATATTCCCCGTCAACCAACTGGTAAACCGAGATAGTAGGTTGTTTCGGATTGCCAATGAAGCGTCTGCCGCCCAAAGCAGCATAATCCACAACCCAATATTCCGGGATACCCAGTCTTTCATAATCAGCTACTTTAACCAGGTAATCATCTTGCCAGTTCGTGCTGACTACTTCTACAGCCAGTCGTACCGAAGACCCCATCGTGATGATGGATTCTTTTTTCCAGCGTGGTTCGTTTGCAAGTGCGGTTCTGTCTAAGACTATTACGTCTGGCTGATAACCTGCTTCATCACGGGAAAGCTTGAGTAAGCAGTCACCTGGAATTGAGTAGGGTAATTGCAGTCGCCTGATTTCAAAATTGATTTCACTGGAGATGAAACCCGTAACGTCGGAATGGTCGCCGGTTCCTAAAGGCATTTCAACAATTACTCCATTGTGTAATTCGTACTTGTGGACAGAGTTCTCTGGATACCAAGCAACGAACTCATCAAACGTGATTGTTTTGGATATGGTTTGGATCATGTTGTGGTTTCCTCTGTCTAGCGATTAGTATGCGGAAAGCTCAAAGATGGCACAAGGACTTTTGGCAACGTTGCCAAAAGTCCTTGACATTGGAAGTGAAGTGTGCTATGATAGAGCGTCCACAATGTCAAAATACCGATCGCGCCGATCGACTAAATCTAAAATCAGTATCTACGCGATCGATCGTTGTGAGCGATTGTATCTTATTTTTAAATTAGGCTGGAAACACCAAAGACAAATCCAGAGACAAATCGGGAAAACCCGGAATTGCAACAGCTTCATCGGGCATAACCACTTTTTGCGATCGATAATTGAAATCCCCTTGTCTTTTTTGATCGGGTTCGCTGTACATTGCCAGTTGATTATCAACCAAGTTAAATATCCAATAATTAGAAATCCCTGCTTCCGCGTAGAGAGATAACTTAGTTTTGCGATCGTACTTCAACGAGTGCAAATATATTCGTAGGGGCGAAGCATTCCGGCAGTAAATCTCTGGTTCTCAATAATCAATCGTCTGCCGGAATGCTTCGCCCTTGCACTGGTTGAGATGCACCCAATACATCAAGCCCGATTAGCCTCACCCGAAAGCACTTGAACAGCAGTAGTTGCAGGTAATTGCTCGTAAGAATTTGCGCCCAAACCATTAACTTGACGCATCAAAGTGCCCATTTCCAAAGCACTCATCGCATAATTCCAGCCCAAATTGCTCTTAATTCCGGCCCTTTCCAAAGCTTGCTGCATCGTGTCAGTCGTCACCACGCCAAAAATCACCGGCACCCCGCTTTGAAAAGCAGCCGCAGCAATTCCCTTAGAAACCTCACCAGCCACAAAATCGAAATGAGGAGTTTGGCCCCGAATTACCGCACCCAGACAGATTACCGCATCGTAGCGGCGAGAAAAAGCAGCTTGGCGCGCCACCAAAGGAATCTCAAAACATCCCGGAACCCAATAAAAATCAACTTGATTCCCATGAGGATTAATATCAACCCCGTGGCGTTTCAAACAATCTTGACATCCTTCCAAAAGTTTGTTGACAATCAAATCATTAAAACGACCGATGACAATAGCAAACCGCAAAGATTCTGTTTGAGTAAAAGTTCCCTCGTAAACAGTCATAGTGTTCTAGTTTAGATTTTAGGTTTTAGATTTTAGATTTTTGTTTGTGAGAAGGCAAAAGTCAGAAAGCAGCAGCATCTCATCTGAATTTCAAGTGCAAAAACATACAGGATCGCGCGGCCTGGAAAATTCCTAGCTTCTGCCGAATGCCTTTCAATCCCTGGCGAATGCCTTCATCCTTCTATCTTTTACCTTCTTTGTTCGAGAGAGTTGGGTGAAATTAAACGACTAAAAAGTTCAATACACCCACTGCAATAACCAGCAAAAACCAGAGACCAGACCCGACATAAATCAGGGATTTAGACTGATTCCAGTTTTGGGGAGAGGCATAAGCAACTGGCACGCCAACGACCATCACAAAAGACAGCAGTACCAGACCCAGTAAAACCACTTGAAACAGAATTGATAACATCTTTTCTCCTTTCGATATAACCGTGCGTTGATCGGAAATAGTTTTCCAGAACCGAAAAAAATCTTCCAAATTCTAGTTTTTGACAGTTTCCCGATACTCGATCGAGAGATTGTCGGTTGATTGATAGGAAAGAACCAGTGCAAATTCGGGCGTTGCGCGAACAGGCGTCAGCGGTTCTTGAGATTTTTATCAATTTTATCATTGTTCGCTACACGATAGAAAACTGGAAAGGTTAAGTTAAAGCCCGATCGACACATCCGGTGTCAGAGTCCGAGAAATTGCTACTGTGAGAGTTAGAGATGCGGGATTTTCGGCTATGGACTTAGTTTTGTGCCACACAACAGCAGATTTTGACGCCTTGGGGGCGGCGGTGGGACTTTGCGTGCTGCGCCCCGGTAGCAGGATCGTGCTCGCAGGCGGGTGTCACCCGACGGTGCGGGATTTTTTGGCGCTACACCGCGACGAGTACCCGCTGATTGAACGCCGATCGGTCAATCCGCAACAAATTCGATCGATTAGTATAGTTGATGCCTCGCAGCGCGATCGTTTGGGAAAAGCCGCCGAGTGGCTGGATTTGCCACACCTGAGCGAAATAGCGGTTTTCGACCATCACCTACAGGCCCATTTGGACATTCCCGCTACTGTTACCCAGATCGAAGCAGTCGGAGCCACCACTACATTAATTGTCGAAAAGCTCAGAGAAAAGAGCGATCCAGAATTTCACCTTCAGCCTTCAGAAGCAACAGTAATGGCCCTCGGCATCCACGTCGATACAGGTTCCCTCACCTTTGACGGCGCAACAGCCCGAGATGCAATAGCTTTGGCCTGGTTGATGGAACAGGGAGCGAGTTTGCGGGTAATCGCTGAATATGTAGAACCCGGTTTGTCTCCTCAATTGCAAGATTTGCTCAGAGAAGCGCTGAATAATTTGCGATCGGAAACTTTGCACGGTTACAGCGTAGCCTGGGTGCTGCTATCTACTGAAGCTTACGTTCCAGGACTTTCTTCGCTGGCTTCTCGCTTGCTCGATTTGACTGAAACCGATGCTCTGCTTTTAGGCAATGTTTATAAATTTAGCGAAAACGAAAAAAACCGCAACATCGCTCCCGAATCGCCAGTTTCCAATCGATTAACTATTATCGGTCGATCGCGCATCGAAGGCACAAACCTCAGCGAATTGTTCAAACCCTTCGGCGGCGGAGGCCACGCCCGCGCCGCTTCCCTCGCCACCCGCGATGTTGACCCCCTGCTGACTTTAAATCAGTTAGCTGACGAACTCAAAACTCAAATTCCCCACCCTCCCACAGCCCGCGAATTAATGTCGTCTCCAGTGCGGAGTATTCGCCCGGAAACCTCGGTGGGAGAGGCTCACCGTATCCTCCTGCGTTACGGACATTCGGGGCTTTCGGTGGTCGATGCGGGCGATCGGCTTACCGGGATTATCTCGCGCCGCGACATAGACATTGCCCTGCACCACGGTTTCAGTCACGCCCCGGTGAAGGGTTACATGACTCCGCAGCTAAAAACGATCGCCCCAGATACTTTGCTGCCGGAAATTGAATCTTTAATGGTGACATACGATATCGGGCGCTTGCCAGTATTGGAAAACGGCCAACTGGTGGGAATTGTGACTCGCACTGACGTGTTGCGGGAATTGCACCAGCAAAAAGCGCGTGACAGGGGAAGTAATGCAGAATTGTCTTATTGTGCCGTGCCCGAATCAGTGGAA
This sequence comes from Microcoleus sp. A003_D6, assembly GCF_036702825.1. Lineage (NCBI taxonomy): Bacteria > Bacillati > Cyanobacteriota > Cyanophyceae > Oscillatoriales > Microcoleaceae > Microcoleus > Microcoleus sp. A003_D6. The sequence goes on from NZ_JAUBWA010000143.1 coordinate 13,277, forward strand.
CAGTTGTTGCGATCGCGCATCAGTGCCGAATTGTGGCAATTATTGTCGATCGCAGCCAATATTGCACGAGAGCGCGGCTGGCAACTTTATATTGTCGGTGGCGCAGTGCGGGATTTACTGTTAGCGACGGATGATACCGAGGGCGGGCAAGATGCCCACCCCACAACCACATTAAACTCTTGTGGAACAGGCATCTTGCCTGTTGCTGATAGTGCCACAAATAATTTAGCGACGGACGATCGACTGGCACTAACTGACATTGATTTGGTAGTGGATGGAAACTGCGGTTCCGACGATTCCGGTGCCGGTGTCGAGTTAGCTGCATCGCTGCAAAAGCTTTACCCCGACTCGCGTTTGGACGTTCACGGTCAATTTCAAACCGCCGCGCTTTTGTGGCACAAAGACTCTGCTTTCGGCTCCCTGTGGGTGGATATCGCTACGGCTCGCACTGAATTTTACCCTTATCCGGCTGCAAATCCTGAAGTTGAAGCGAGTTCGATCCGTCAAGATTTGTACCGCAGGGATTTTACAATTAATGCGCTGGCTGTGCGGTTGGGTGTTCCTCGCAGCGGCGAATTGTTAGATTTTTTTGGCGGTTTGCTGGATTTGGAAGCGCGGCAAATTCGAGTTTTGCACGCCAACAGTTTTATCGAAGATCCGACGCGAATTTATCGCGCTGTGCGGTTTGCGGTGCGGCTGGGATTTGCGATCGAGCCGCAGACTGAAGGATATATCCGCCACGCTTTGGAAAGCGGGATTTATTACCGCATTCAGGGAGAAAACGGCCGAGCTCCGGCTTTGGAAACTCGGCTGAAAAGCGAGTTGAAATACATTTTGCAAGCTCCTTACTGGAAAGTTGCTTTGCAAATGTTAGGAGATTTGCAGGCTTTGCGCTGCATTCATCCTAGTTTGGAGTTGGATCGCCAGTTGTGGCGGCAACTGCGTTTGCTCGATCGGTGTTTGAATGGAAGGAAGAAGGAAGGTTCGGCAACGGATTATGTAACGGATGTAACGGATGTCAGGAAGAAGGAGGAGGGAAGTTCGGCAACGGATTCTGTAACGGATGTAACGGATGTAACGGATGTAAAGGATGTCAGGAAGAAGCAAGAAGGAAGTTCGGCAACGGATTCTGTAACGGATGTAACGGATGTAACGGATGTAAAGGATGTCAGGAAGAAGCAAGAAGGAAGTTCGGCAACGGATTATGTAACGGATGTAACGGATGTAACGGATGTCAGGAAGAAGGAGGAGGGAAGTTCGGCAACGGATTCTGTAACGGATGTAACGGATGTCAGTCCGATGTCCGTCGGAAGAAGGAAGAAGGATGAAGGAAGAGAAAATTCCCAATTCCCAATTCCCAATTCCCAATTCCCAATTCCCAATTCCCAATTCCCAATTATTAATATTCCCGATTGGCAGATGCGGCTGGAAGTTTTGATAGCTTATTTAGCACCGGAATATCGCGACAAGGTGGCTGCAAATCTTCAGTTACCCGCTGACAGCATTAAGCGGCTGCAACATTTGGAAGCCGGAAAGAACCAGCTAGTAGAGAATTTGCCGAAGTGCAATTTGCCGAGTCAATTGGTGTTGCTGTTGAGGAATTATGAATTGCCGGTGTTAATTGCGATTGCCCTGCAAAGTCCGCGAAGTGTCCGCGGCCAAATTTGGGCATATATCACCAAGTGGGCAAATGTTGAGCCGCCTTTAAACGGCAACGATTTGAAGGCTTTGGGCTATAAGCCGGGGCCTGGGTTTAAACGTATGTTGGATGATTTGTTGGCGGCGAGGTTGGATGGCGATTTGGGCGATCGGGCTTCTGCGATCTCTTTCTTAGCACAACGTTATCCTCAAGCTTAGTAGGGTGTGTCAGCCGCGCGTTATTTTTTCTATAATCGATCGGCTAATTGCTGGTGCACTATACTAACTTTTGAGTTTTCAATCCCAAAGATGCTAAGAAGCCGATCGCACATTATTGATATTCCCAAAATTAATTTGAATAAACAGCGCCCTCCTGGTTTAATCGCAATTGTCCTTTACAAAACTTTTGTTGCTGCCCTCTTGACAGTAACTTCGATCGCTTTGCTTTTAGCACTGAAGAATCATCAAGCCTTGGAGGATTTTTCGGATTCTTTCTTCTTAGAAACCAAACTTAAGATTGTTGAATTTTTATTAGATAAAGTTCTAATTGTTAAGCCTAAAACCTTACTGTTTAGCGGAATGGCTGCCGGACTCTATGCAGTTTTAACTGCTGTTGAAGCGGTGGGTTTATGGTACGAAAAAGGCTGGGCAACAATCTTAGTTTTAGTGCTGGTAGGCATCAGTATCCCGCCTGAAATTTATGAGTTAGTTCAGGGTGTCACCGTACTTAAGTTAGCGGCATTTATCGCAAATGTAGCCGTGTTGTGGTATTTGCTGCACCATTTGCCGAAGCACGGTAAGGGTTCTTAAAGTTCCGATGATTCAGAAGAAACTCACTTGATTTTTTGACACTCCCCGCGCGATCGCGACGGGGATTCTTAAGACATTTCGGTCTTAATATCCCTATTACTAGGGTTTCCG
>NZ_JAUBWA010000144.1:0-15318 GCF_036702825.1 Microcoleus sp. A003_D6
GATTCCCAGTCGCTCTTACATAAGTAGTTACTTTTGTCAACTTTTTTGTTAAGAAAGATGTTTATAAAGCATAGCTTCTTAAGGGGGATTTAGGGGGATCGAGATATGTGCAACTTCACATTAAATTGGTATTAACCGAGCTTTTGCGAGTCCATGACTGTTGTAGAGTTCGGATATCAATCCTGTGAATATTTCATGCCAATGCGGAATATCCCGATCTGCGATCGTAGTCTTGATTGTGGAAGTGTGAGGTAATTCGCCAGTGCTACCTGAGTTCGCGATCGCGCTCAAAAGCTGGAATCCACAATTTGCCTGCGATAGTCCGGTTTCCACCTCACCGTGTAGGGTAAACCCCACCAGGCAATCACCTCTAACAAATGCTTGAATAAAAATTAAAGAGCCTTTAGTTCTAATTTAATTACAGTAGGTACTAAAAATGCAAAACCCTAATTATAACTCTCGCTCTAACTCTCACCAAATCAATCCTCTGTCAACCAAAAATATGCCTGCCACATCTCAGCGTTCTCGCCGTTTTTCTGTGCCGAAAAAACTGGCTTTTTTATCCCTCGTTTTGCTCGGCTCCACCGCAACTGTTGGGTGCAACGCCCTAACTTCTCAAGTTCCTGGAAGTTCTAACGCCATCAAATCTGAACCGGCAAATGCAGCGCCAATCTCAGCATTGCCTGCAAATATACTGCCCTCTCAAGACTCTAATTTTGTCACTAAAGTAGTGCAGGAAGTCGGCCCGGCAGTGGTGCGGATCAATTCTTCTCGCACGGTGAAGAACCAAGTTCCAGATGAGATCCCCCAGCAATTCCGCCGCTTCTTCGGCTCCGAATCTCCCGTTCAACCGGGAAATCGGGTAGAACGGGGTTCCGGTTCGGGTTTTGTTTTTGGTTCCGACGGCCGCATTTTGACTAACGCTCACGTTGTTGACGGTGCAGATACGGTGACGGTAAAACTGAAGGACGGTCGCGAATTTGTCGGCAAAGTTTTAGGCGTAGATACAGTTACTGATGTGGCTGTTGTTAAAATAGAAGCTACCAATTTGCCTGTGGTGAGTTTGGGTAAATCTGAAGAATTAGAGCCGGGAGAATGGGCGATCGCGATCGGCAATCCCCTCGGTTTGGACAATACTGTGACTGTGGGCATTATTAGCGCTACAGGCCGTTCTAGCGCCGATGTCGGCGTTCCCGACAAGCGCGTCAGCTTTATCCAAACTGACGCTGCGATCAATCCCGGCAATTCCGGCGGCCCGCTGCTGAACCAGCGCGGTCAAGTTATCGGCATGAATACGGCGATTATTCAAGGCGCTCAAGGATTGGGTTTTGCTATTCCGATCGATCGAGCACAACAAATTGCCAACCAGTTAGCAACAACAGGTAAAGCCGAACATCCTTATCTCGGCATTCGGATGTTGAGCATTACTCCCGAAGTCAAGGCAGAATTCAATAAAAATCCCAACCCCAAATTGAGGCTGACTGAAGATAAAGGCGTGTTAGTTCTCGGAATTGCCAAAGGTTCTCCGGCGGCACAAGCTGGAGTTCGCGTTGCTGATGTGATCGAGAAAATCAACGGTGCAGAAGTCAGCGATGCTGGCAGCGTACAGCAAATTGTCGAGAAAAGTACAGTAGGCAGCAATCTGCAACTTGAATTGAGCCGCGGCGGACAACCTGTTACTGTGGCGGTGAAAGCGGGTGCTTTTCCAGTGGATCGGCAGCAGTAGAATTGTTGATTGAAACTTAGATATTGCACCATTGTCAATAATCCTTTTACGAACAGGCAAGATGCCTGTTCCACAAGAAATTTATCTTTTGTGGAACGGGCATCTTGCCCGTTCTTGAGAATGGTGCAAGATGTGATTTTTAACCGACTTGTGCTGTGAGACGGGGATGTCGGGGGTTCTAGTTAAACTAAGTTACCATAATTTATATGGGTTATTAAGAGGTAGAAAAATGGCTAACATTAATCGGAGGCGTAGTGAAAATATTAACGGTAACTTTTATGTAGACAGTACCTGTATTGACTGCGATACTTGTCGGTGGATGGCACCTGAAGTATTTGGTCAAGCAGGAGAACAGTCTGCGGTTTACCAGCAGCCAACTAATGAAACTGAAGAAATGCGATCGCTCGCGGCCCTTTTGTCTTGTCCCACAAGTTCCATCGGCACTCTTGAAAAACCCAAAAGCATCAAAGAAGTTCAGCAACTGTTGCCTGCACTCGTAACAGAAAATGTTTACCATTGCGGCTACCATTCAGAGAAATCCTACGGTGCTGCTAGCTATTTAATTGTCCGTCCAGAGGGCAATGTTTTAGTTGATTCTCCCCGTTTTGTGCCGCCGCTGGTCAAAAACATAGAAGCTATGGGCGGCATTCGCTATCTGTATTTGACTCACCGCGACGACGTAGCAGACCATCAAAAATACTGCGACCATTTTGGGTGCGATCGCATTCTTCATGCTGACGAAATTAACGCGGATACTCGCAGTGTAGAAATTCAATTATCCGGCAGCGAACCGCATCAAATAGCAGATGATTTGTTGATTATACCTGTACCCGGCCACACGAAAGGTCACACAGTTTTGCTTTACAATCACAAGTTTTTGTTTAGCGGCGACCATCTCGCTTGGTCGGACAATTTGCAGCAGCTAATTGGTTTTCGTAATGCCTGTTGGTATTCTTGGACGGAACAAATTAAATCTATGCAGAATTTGGCTAATTACTCATTTGAATGGGTGTTGCCGGGACACGGACGGAGGTATAATGCCGATCGACAAACAATGAGCAATCAAATGCAAAAGTGTGTTGCTTGGATGGTCGATGCTTAATGCGATCGGGTTCAACGCTTCTTTGCCTCTGGTTTTAATAATGGGTAACGCACTGGAATTCCGATTAATTTTTCAATGCGATCGGCAAAAACCTGTAGCACTTCAGCATTGACTTGCTTGAGTTGCCTTGTCGGATATAAACAGGAATTGGGCAGATCGTTCCCTCGTGCTTCTAGCTGATGCGTTAGCGGGCAAAGTCGCGTCGGCGTGTTGAGTTGGATTTCGTCCGGCCCTAATGCTTGCATCCGCCGGATGTACTCTGCCCGATCCTGTTCGTTCCACTCGGTGAGTAGCATCGTCTGAATTGCCAGGTGTCCTGAATAGAGTTGGCGAAATTGGAGGAGACCGGCCCAAATCTCCTGGAGGTTGATGGTTGGCATGGGGCGATTGATGCGACGGAATGTGTCAGCAGAAATGGCATCAACTTTGACAGCTACCCAATCGGCGATCGCCAGTTCCTCACGCACCGCGCGATCGCCCAGCAAACTGCCGTTGGTCAATACGCCAACCGGCTTCCCGGTCATTTGCTTCGCCATGACCAGAATTTCGCCTAAATTTTGCGCCAGAGTTGGCTCACCGCTACCGCTGAGGGTGATGGTGTCCACATCGCAGACAGGGAAGGATTGCAGATCCTGTTGAATTTTCTGAGTCGGGACAAAAATCTGGCGGTTGCAACTCTGGTACTCAATCTCGCCTAACTGGCAATACACACAGTTAAACGAGCAACTAGAATCTGGCCCGATCGGATCGATTCCTAGCGATCGCCCAAAGCGCCAGGATTGCACTGGGCCGTAAACAGAAGTGGAGGGTGTAGTGACTGTAGACATCGCTTCAGATTGAGCTCCTATATTTATGATTAATACTTACGCAAAAAACCCGGTTTCTCTGAAAATCGTCGCTATTCCTTTGAGATATTGACGCAGAAACCGGGTTTTTGACTTCGCGTGCGTCCAGGAATTTTCTGATTCTAAGGTGTACTATTTTGAGTCGGTGGCATCACCACTTTTTGGGCAATACCCAATCTCTTTAACAGCCAAATTGCCCACCAGGTCGGATCGTATTCCCACCAGCGCCAGCCTGCTTTGGCAACGTTAGGATGGGCGTGGTGGTTATTGTGCCAACCTTCGCCATAGGTGAGAATGGCCGCCCACCAAAGATTGCGGGAGTTGTCCTTTGTGTCAAAGGTACGGTATCCCCAAAGGTGAGTGACCGAGTTAATAAACCAGGTGCTATGCCAGAGCAAAACAGCTCGGACAAACATTCCCCAGATCGCAAATGACCATCCCCCCAGTGCATACAGCAGTACGCCCAGCGGGATTTGCAGCAGCAAAAAGTTGCGATTCAGCCAGCAATAAAATCGATCGCGTGTCAGATCGGGGGCAAACCGCTGGTACTGTTCATAGTCGAAGAATTCTGAATTGGGGTAGAAAATCCACAGCATATGGCTCCACCAAAACCCCCGACGGGCAGAGTAGGGATCTCGATCGACATCCTCGGTATAGGCGTGGTGTAGCCGATGACCCGCAACCCAGAAAATTGGCCCTCCTTGTAGAGCAAAGGCACCGATCAGGGCGATCGCATATTCCAGCAATTTAGGAACCTGAAAACTGCGATGGCTCAATAGGCGGTGATAACCCAAACAAATGCCAATACTGCCAAATAACCAGTGCAAAAAGAGGGTCATACCCACGGCAGACCAGGAGAAGAACCAAGGTGCTAAAAATGCGATGGCATGAATTGTGGTGAAAAAGAATACCGCAGTCCAATCCAGCGGATATCGAGTCGGAGTTGTTTGCATTTAAAAATCTCAAATAGCTTTGGAAAACGTTGTGATTGTGCGATCGCCTGTACGATCGCCGAGGTAAGCATCAAACACAGATGCAATATTGCGAATCAGCAATCGCCCGATCGCCGTTACTTCAATGCCATCGCCCCAACGTTCGATTAACCCATCGGTTTCTAAGGCATCGAGTTTGGGAAGTTCCTGGGCGAAATAGTCATTGAAATCGAGATCGAAGCCGAGGTGGTATTTTTCTTCCAAATCTGGTACCGACAGTTGGAATTGACACATTAATTCCATGATTACTGTCCGCCGAATCAGATCGTCCTGGCTCAGTCGAACGCCTTTTTCGATGGGTAATTCATTGGCATCGATCGCATGATAAAAGTCTTTCAATCGCTTGTGGTTTTGGGTATACACATCCTGCAACATACTGATGGAAGTCATGCCAAAGCCCAACAAATCCGATTCGGGCTTAGTTGTATAACCCTGAAAATTACGATGTAGTTGTCCCGCTTGTTGCGCGATCGCTAGTTCATCATTAGGCTTGGCAAAGTGATCCATACCAATAAACACATAGCCATTTTGCGTCAGTTGGGCGATCGTACTTTGCAGAATTTTCAGCTTTTCGCCCGCAGTCGGCAAAGCAGATTCCGGCATTCGTTTCTGAATCGGTTTGAGCCAGGGAACATAGGCAAAATTAAAGACGGCAATGCGATCGGGATTTAATTGCAATGTCTTCTGTACCGTTTCCTGGAACGTTGTTTGTGTCTGGAAAGGTAAGCCGTAAATCAAATCTACATTGACACTTTCAAACCCTGCTTCCCGAATCCAATCCATCACATCAAACAACATCCATTCGGGCTGCACCCGATTGATAGCTTCCTGCACGGTGGGATTAAAATCCTGAATGCCAAAGCTAATCCGATTGAAGCCTAATTGTCGCAGAAATAGAATGTATTCGCGATCGATATAGCTAGGATTGATTTCGATCGATATTTCTGCCGCGTCATCGAACCGAAAATATTGATTTAACTGGTTCCAGAGATACTCTACCTGACTTCGATCGAGATAATTGGGAGTGCCACCGCCCCAGTGCAACTGATGCACCAGTCGATCGGCATCCACCAAACTGGCAACTTGGCGAATTTGGCGAGCGAGATAGCCTAAATAGGGTTCTACCACCTCTTTGCGTTGGGTGATGATGGTATTGCAGCCGCAGAAATAACAGGGAGTTTCACAAAACGGAATGTGGCAGTAAAGCGATAAGGGGGTTTGTTTGTGATTGCCGACGGCGATCGCGGTTTTAAATGCGTTGCGATCGAAGTCAGTGCTTAATTCGGTGGCGGGTGGATAGCTGGTATACCGAGGTAAAGGCTGGTTGTATTTATTCAACAATGCAGTATCAAATTCAACCGCTTGTGATAACTGTTTCATGAACCGATTTATCCTGAGTGTTGTTGTGTAGATTTAGAACCCCAACCCGTTTTAGAGATGTCGGGATCTTTGTTTTGTTGAGCTATCTATTTCGCGACGACTTCTCGTTCATCTCTATGAGAGTGGCGTTGTGTGCTGCCGGGTCGATCTTGCCGAGTCAGCAAATCAAAGGTATGTTCTCCGATCGCAGCTTTCACATCAGCTTCTAGTTCGTGCATCACATCTTGGTTGAGCGTAAATGCCGCATTTGCTTCTCCAACAATTCGCTCGATCGTGTCAGCATCCACCGGAAACTTATCAAAGGTTTGGCGATAGCGTTCCTTAAATATCCGCCTTGCTTCTGGTGTTGAAATTTGGTCGAATTCATAGAACTCAGTGCCTTGATTTGATGGCAAAGATAGTGCCGGTCGAATCACGTTTTTCAAGCTTTGTCCGCCGGATAAATCACCCATGTAGCGGGTGTAGGCATGGGCAACCAGCAGGACTGGATCGGTTTCTGAGAGGGTTTGAATGCGATCGCGATACACGCAACCTGCTGGCGAAGCCGTAATTTCCTCCCGCCAATTTTCACCGTAATAAAAAGCTAGATCGCAAGCCAGATTCTCAGTGCGATTTAACTCAGGGAAATAGAGGGTCCCGATAATCGGGTGGTTGACATGGCTCTGCAAAGCCGTTTCTAGGGCGCTGTAAACAAAGTACAAATCGGCAAATAGTTTACGCAAAGGTTCCCGTTCGACAATGCCTTTCAGAAAGCATTTCATAAATGCCGTATTTTCGGCTGTGGTGTGGGATTGCATCGTGCCTTCTCGGAGGCGTGTCGATAGATTAGTCACGATCTTATCTCCTAATTAATCGCGGTTCTGGACGTTTCAGCATTAATCGATGGCAGTAAATAAAGGCGCAACAACTGCCACACAATCACAGCAATCCAGGGTAATTTTTGGCAAAATTGGATGGCGGCAGGGCGCTGGTTACTTGAGATTGCTGCTAGCTTCTGATTGGCGATCGCACATCGATCCAAACGGGGAAAGAATTCTGGATGGTGGGTATCTAAAATACTGGGAAACGCCCGTTTTGCCGTTTCATTGGTGTGATGAATCACCTGCTTGTTATATTCCTGGGGGTCGATGCCGATCGAGTCATAAAATGTGGAGCGTTCCAACACCGTCATTGTGTGGGTGGCAAACACCGTCAGAAGGAAAAAGCGCGCCCAGAGTCTTGCCTGCCAGTTATTCCAAAGCTTAGGCTGCGATCGCAACAACGCCTTAAAGAAATCCCCATGCCGATTTTCGTCTTGGCACCAATTCTCGAAGTAGCGAAATAGGGGATAAATTTGATGTTCTGGATGTTGTTCGAGATGGCGATACACCAAAATATAACGCCAGTAGCCAATCTTTTCCGACAGATAAACAGTATAAATTACCCATTCTGGAGGGAAGAATGTGTAGGTACGATTTTTTGTTAAATAGCCAAGATCCAGAGACAACCCAAAATCCGTCATCGCCTTATTCAAGAAACCGGCATGACGCGCTTCATCCCGTGCCAGTAAGCTAAATGCTTCCGATAACAACGGTTGGCGATTCTTAAGTTTGCGGGAGAGTTCTTTGAACAACAGAAAACCAGAAAATTCTGAGGTACAGGAGCGCTCTAGAAAGTCAATAAATGCCTTTCGCGTTTCGCCATCAATGTTGTCCCAGGATTGCTCAAACTCTTGATTGCGGACAAAATGGTGGCGGTTATAGTCCGCGCGCAATTCTGCTACAACTGCTTCTAATTCCGCTTGTTGCCCGGACAGATCCATTTCGGCAACGGCATCAAAATTGGTGGTGTAAAAGCGCGGTGTTAACAGGGTTTCTTGAACAGGTGCTTTAATGCCGGATGGCAGACCAGCCGAGTCCGATTTACTAATTGAACTGACCATAGGAGTGGATTGTTCGGAATTAATGACTGTGCACCACATTGCCTTAATCCGCGATCGCTCACAAGTCAGTTACCAGTGGTATCCTATAGTTACTTGAGGTAAAGCATTGAAGCCAATAGGACGCTTGAGCCATTTCTAAAGAAATATGGAAATTATTGTGAAGGGAGTTTATGGTGGAAGCAAGTCAGTGCGTAGAGGTTAAATGTCCGATTCAATTTGTGCTCGATTTGTTGGACAATAAATGGTCGATTTTGGTTCTACGCGAACTGTTTGGAGGCGATCGCCGTCCCCACGAATTACTCGCGGCACTTCCTGGCATCAGCACCAAAACCCTCACCCAACGCCTACGAGAGTTGGAATCTCAAGGCTTAGTCGATCGCCATGTTTATGCCGAGATTCCGCCCCGTGTCGAATATTCCCTCACGCCCAAGGGTCGCCAAATTCAACCGGTGATGGTAGCGTTACATCAAGTAGGATCGCAGTGGCTGGGACAGGAGAGTTGTATTTGTCCACTAACACACTCGGATGCTGAGGGCGATCGCATGGACGCTTCAGGTCTAATTTCAGATTAAAAATGTCAGAATTATTCATCTCTCTTTTCTCTTCCTCCGTATCCTCTGCGTTTTAATCATTCCGGTTCTGGCGGGTGAATTCCGTGGGTTAAGTTAAGTCCCGCTAAGAATTAGCCTTGGGAATAGCCACCAAAGTCATAGAATTAGCCGGGTAAGTTGCCTGGAATCCAGTATCACTGACACCTAAATCGCTCTGACGGACGATCGCCCCCAAATTCCCTTCACTGTAAGTGTAAAATTGAGCTTTCCCCGCAGGTTTAAATCCTTTCAAACTCAAGTTGCTGGTCAAATTTTTGTTGGTTTTATTAATAATTACCAGGGTCAAAGTACCATCACTGCTGCGATCGGCTCCGTAGATTGACAAAAGTCCTTGATCTGTGCTACCTGAGCGCACCCAAGTATCGCCATACTTACCGCCTTTTCCATCGTAATTCATGTACATTCGGAAAGCATAAGCACCCGGTTCCGAAGACTTTGGAGGCCCCCACAGCGTCGCTAAATCCAGTTGTTCCCGCCCAAAAATCCCCAGTACATCGGCTTGGGCTAATGCCCCGTTAATCGACTCTAAACCGCCCCAATTGTATTCAGTAATGGCAATTTTTGTACCTGGATAATCCTGTTTTACCCACTCTCGAAACCGGGGGATAATTGTTAAGGGTGGATTGTATTTTCCTATCCAACTTTCATCAGTATAAGTAGCATCCCAGAGAGAACGAGTCGATCGCAGTCGCAGCGCTTGGGTTTTGGCATCGCCGGCGGGACAATTGGCCAAACAGGTATCGTCCGCCGCAGGATAGTAGTGTTCGTCGAAATAGTCGAGAATCCGAACACCTTTTTGGTTTTCATAAGCGCGCATTTGTTGCAAGTACCACCGCGCAAACCAGACACCGCCGTGTTTTTCGCGATCGCCTTTTACGAGAGAATCCACATAGACTAACCAGCCAAAATCAGACGGGCCGAGTACCTTAGCCGTGGGATCTGTGGCTTTTACCATTGAGGCATATTGATAAGTGCGATCGCGCAATTCATCGTAACTTGTCGGTTCTGGATGAACATCGCGGTGAGTATTTCCCCAGCCGCTTGGTTCATTGTCCATTTGATAAATTTGCACACCGCCGTTAGCAGCAGTACCGTGGGTTTTAACTACGTGTTGAACCCAAGCTTGTTGAAAAGCTGGGTCGCTAATAATACTGACATCAAGGCGATTATTATCAGCGATTAAAATGCCATCTGGACGCTTCCCATTGCCGCACTTATCGCCTTCGGGAAAAATGTAGGGATTTGTTTTTTCTTGCGGGCCGTATTTGGATACTCTAAAGCCGCAGTTCCAAGTGCTAAATTTATTTACATAGCCGATCATCGGAATTGTAACGATGCTTTTGCTGCCGTTTTGGCGGTTGGTTTTGACAATTTTATCTATAGAATCGCCGGGAACAGGATTTTTATTGTCGCCGCCACCCACGAAAAAGAAGTCATCGCCCTTGTTGGAAGAATCGACTAACCAGTTGTAGCGGCTGGTGTGATTAGCCCCCCAGCGTTCTACTGGAATTCGTAACTCTTGCGCGAGTGTGGGATCTAGGGCATAATCATTCATACCATAGATGTCGGGGCTGATGGAATGGCGATCGGCTGTAACATCAACAGACAAAGCCGGGCCGATAGTTTGGGCGATCGGCATTTTGAAGTAAACTGTGGTTGTGGCAATTGCCAAAGCGGCTATTAAACCCAATAAAAATAGGACCAGCCAACGAGGTTTATTTTCGGGAGACTGCAATAAAAATCGTGGATTCATTAATTTATGATATAGTGTTTGATAGAGCTTGTTTAAATTCCGCTTCGGCAGTTTGATTGGCTTCTCGCTGAACGATTTTTTTGCTATTAACAAAGGTGCGCTTTTTGGTAGCGTACAGATGGATGGGAGTTCAGAAAGCTGGTTTTTTACGATAATACAATGACTGTTAATATTGGCAGGGATTCACCTCTAAGTTAATTGTGCTTAAATTTATTGATGCCAGTGTCAAATGCTCTCATTTCTGGTAGCTTTTCTTATGTCGTTGCGAATCAAAATGTTACATTCTACAAGTCTCGACAAGAGAGAAGAGCGCCACTAGAATTCGCTCCCCACACCAATCAAAACTGCCCACCCAACTCAACCAACCCCAGCCGGGAGGTGTCGGGAGGTTTCCTTCTGGTGCTTTGGTGTTATATTGCCAGTTTTCCGTCCATTCACTATTCACGCGCCAACCTACCCGATCGCCAAACGCTTCCCATATTTTAGGATCGTATTCCCTGGTTCCGCCAAGACTTTGATAGATACGCTTCTGCACCGAAAAGCCGAAGCGCCCATTACTGTATTTCACCCAAAGTTGGTCAATGGTACGCAAGTCCTCGCAGGGAAAATTAATACTTTCTACATCAAGCCATCTTTCTTCGTCCCTACCCGCCACCTTCAGCATCACTCTCGTCGTTTCCCCATCCGCCTCTTGCCACTTTCCTGCTGCTAATAAATTTCGCAAGTTTATATAATCCATCCCCACGGCTGAAATTAACTCTACCTCATCATCAGCTTTTTTAGGCATAACTAAATCCAACCATTCCTGCACCGACTGCGGGCGATTTTGCGGTTCCAACTCCATCCCTTTCATAATCGCCACATTCACCCGATCGCTAATCTCAGAATTGAATTGCTTTGGCGGAGTTAAAGCAATATTTTGCTTTCTGAATTGCGACGGAAACGGCAACTCACCCGTCAACATTACATAAAGCGTTGCTGCTAGGGAATAAACATCTGTATAAGCGCCTAGTTCGGCACGTTTTTCTAATAATTCAATGGGTGCGTAACACTCAGTCCCGGAATTGCTATTAGTTCTCAATTTTCCCGGTGCTGTCATCTGTCGTGCTAAGCCAAAATCAATCAAAACGGCTTTCAAACCCCGCTTTCTGAGCATAGTATTTTGGGGTTTAACATCAAGGTGAGTAAATCCTTGCTTGTGAACAAAACTCAGGGCCCTTCCCACTTGCTTAATAATTGGCAAAGCTTTCTCTTCCGACAAAATGCCGTTATCTTCAAGATGGCTTGCTAAGTCAATCCCGTCGATTAATTCCATCACCATGCACCACAATTCCATATTTCCTGCCATTTCGGGAAATACTTCGTAAACTTGGACGACGTGGGGATGGCGGCACTTGGCTAAAGATAATGCTTCGTTGATAAATTTGGTTTGTAATTCGCGAAAGTTTGGTTTACCTTGAACGTTGGCATTTAGGGTTTTGATGGCGACGGCTTTACCTTCTTTACGGTTTTGGGCGCGGTAGGTGACGCCGAATCCGCCGCAACCGAGAATTTCTTCGATTAGGTATTTGCCTTGGTGCAGTTGTTGTCCGGGGGGCCAGTGCCTCATGGTGGCTGGTGAGGATGTGGGGATGATGGTTTTGATTATAGCTGAAACGGGGGAATTTTTGTTGAGTTGTCGCGTGAGGTTGAGAAACCGGGTTTTTTCGGAGTTTGTGGGTGGTAGTTAGGTATTGTTGAAAAAACCCGGTTTCTTGGGCCTTTGGGTGAGGTTGAGAAACCGGGTTTTTTCCGAGATTTAGGTAACAGTTTTAATTTGGGCGAAAAACCCGGTTTCTTAAGTGTAAGCCTCCATTGGTAAACAAGAACAGACAAAATTGCGATCGCCAAACGCATTATCTATCCGCCCCACCGCAGGCCAAAACTTATATTCGCGAGTCCAAGGTGTTGGATAAGCCGCTTGCGCGCGAGTATAAGGACGGTTCCACTCATCAACCATCAGAGATTCTGCGGTGTGAGGTGCATTTTTCAAGACGTTATTTTGCGCGTCAACATTACCTTTTTCAATCTCCGCAATTTCCGCTCGAATTGCAATCATCGCATCGCAAAAACGGTCTAATTCCTGCTTCGATTCGCTCTCCGTCGGTTCCACCATTACCGTACCAGCAACCGGCCAAGAAACCGTCGGCGCGTGATAGCCGTAATCCATCAACCGTTTAGCGATATCTTCCACTTCAATAGCCGCAGTTTTTTTGAGCGATCGCAAATCCAGAATACACTCGTGCGCCACCAAACCAGCTTTCCCTTTGTACAAAACCGGATAATAGGATTCTAACCGATGCGCCATGTAATTAGCATTAAGAATTGCTACTTTTGTCGCCTCAGTTAAACCAACTCCTCCCATCATCCGAATGTACATCCAAGAAATAGTCAAAATGCTAGCACTTCCCCAAGGCGCCGCCGAAACAGCACCAACTGATTGGGATATTTCGCCTTTAGGAAGGGAGGATTTGATGTTGCTCCCCCCCTTAGCAAGGGGGGGTTGGGGGGGGTAAGATTTTAATTCTTCATCAGTAGAAGGCAAGAAAGGCACTAAATGAGACATTACCCCAATCGGCCCCATTCCCGGCCCGCCGCCGCCGTGAGGAATACAGAAAGTTTTGTGCAAATTCAAGTGACAAACATCAGCACCAAAATCACCGGGGCGGCACAAACCAACTTGAGCATTCATATTTGCGCCGTCCATATAAACTTGTCCGCCGCAGTTGTGGACAATATCGCAAATCTCTTTAATTTCTTCCTCAAAAACGCCGTGAGTTGATGGATATGTCACCATCAAAGCCGCCAGTTCATTTTTGTGTTTTTCCGCTTTTTTATGTAAATCGGCAACATCAATATTGCCCTGACAATCGCACTCGACAGCAACTACTTTCATCCCCGCCATCACCGCGCTAGCCGGATTTGTACCGTGGGCTGACTGGGGAATCAAACAGATATTTCGGTGAGATTCGCCTCGGTGTTCGTGGTATTGGCGAATAACTAACAAACCCGCGTATTCGCCTTGGGAACCAGCATTTGGCTGCAAAGAAATTCCCGCAAAACCGGTGATTTCAGCCAGCCACTGTTCTAGTTGCACGAACATCATTTGATAGCCGCGAGATTGATCCCGGGGTGCAAAAGGATGTATCTTGCCAAATTCCGCCCAAGTCACCGGCATCATCTCTGCTGTTGCATTCAATTTCATTGTGCAAGAACCCAAAGGAATCATCGATGTATTTAGCGATAAATCCTTGGCTTCTAAACGGTGCAAATAGCGCAAAAGTTCAGTTTCGGAATGGTAGCTGTTGAAAACTGGATGGGCGAGATAGCTGCTGGTGCGATCGCAAAAATCTGGTAATGTCAAATAGCCACTCAATGCGTCTGCATCCAGCGGAATGTTGAGAGAATTCTGCCCGTCCGCCCTGATATAATCTTTATCCTGTGCAAAAATTTTCCACAACTCTTGCACATCTTCAACACTGACAGTTTCATCTAAAGTGATTCCCACTGTCGAATCATCAAAAACTCGGAGATTAATTTTGCGACTTTTAGCAGCTTCTAGAATTTCTGACAGCGGTTTATCTCCCAATTCGACCCGCAAAGTATCGAAGAAATGTTGAGAACCAATTTTGTATCCGAAACTTCTTAAGCCGGATGCCAAAAGTGCAGTTAAATTCCATACTTTCTCAGCAATATCTTTCAGTCCAGACGGGCCGTGATAAACAGCATACATACTCGCCATCACTGCCAGCAAAACTTGAGCAGTACAAATATTGCTAGTTGCTTTTTCGCGGCGGATGTGCTGTTCGCGAGTTTGCAAGGCCAAACGCAAAGCAGATTTGCCGTTAGCATCTTTAGAAACGCCGACAATTCGCCCCGGAACTTGCCGTTTAAACTCTTCTCGCGTGGCGAAATAGGCGGCGTGGGGCCCTCCGAATCCCATCGGCACTCCGAAGCGCTGAGTGCTTCCTACGGCTATATCCGCGCCGAATTCGCCGGGGGGTGTGAGCAAGCAAAGGCTCAAAATGTCGGCGGCTACTGTGACTAATGCGCCGGCTTCGTGTGCCGATCGAATAAAATCGGTATAGTCGTAAATTGCGCCGTCTGTGGCGGGGTATTGCAGGAGAGCGCCGAAGATTGTACGATCGAACTCAAAGCTTTGATGGTCGCCGACAATTACCTCAATTCCCAGCGGCTTAGCGCGAGTTTGCACGACTTCCACAGTTTGAGGGTGGCAATCTTGGGAAACAAAAAACGCTTTTGCTTTATTTTTGCTGGCGCCGTAACTCACCGCCATTGCTTCCGCCGCCGCAGTCCCTTCATCCAGCAAAGAAGCGTTGGCAATTTCCAAACCCGTGAGGTCAATTATCATGGTTTGGAAGTTCAGTAAAGCTTCCAATCGCCCTTGAGCAATTTCGGCTTGGTAGGGAGTGTAAGCTGTATACCAGCCGGGATTTTCCAGGATATTCCGCTGGATGACTGGGGGCGTGATGCAGTCGTGATATCCTGTGCCGATGTACGATCGAAATACCTGATTTTTTGCAGCAATTTCTTTCAATTCTGCCAAAGCGCTGTACTCGCTTTGCGCTGCGGGAAGTTGTAGGGGTTCAGAAATGCGAATCGCCGCAGGAACCGTTTTGTCAATCAACTCATTGAGGCTGGAAATGCCCAAAACATCGAGCATTTGCTGGATTTCGCTGGGTGTCGGGCCAATGTGCCGCCCCGCAAAACCATCGATGGGAGAAAGGTTTTGCTGCTGGTTGGGTTCAAGTTGAGGGCTGTAGAGTACCAAGGCGGATTCTCCTGAATAGACTTTTTCTTCTTTGTTTGTAACATTTAGTCACAGAAGAAAGGAAGTTCGGCAACGGATTTTGTAACGGATGTAACGGATGTAACGGATGTAACGGATGTAACGGATGTAACGGATGTAACGGATGTAACGGATGTAA
>NZ_JAUBWA010000145.1:0-14784 GCF_036702825.1 Microcoleus sp. A003_D6
CCCATTCCACAAGAAAAAAAATTTTGTGGGATGGGCCGGAGAGCCCGTCCTAGTTATTTTTGCAAGAGGTCTAATAAGCTGTTACGCATTTAAAATAGTATTGTAGGGTGCGTCAGCCCTATCTTGTTTCCCTTGCTTAGTAAGTGTTCTAGCTGACGCACCCTACAGGCCTCGTTAGCGGTTTAAATGTCGAACAGCTTACTATTTTAAATGGGTAACAGCTTAGCTGGTGAGAAATCTTTTGTTGCCATCCATCTCTAGAACAAGAACTTCCTCCTGTTTTAGGTGCTAGAGTAGATAAACACCAATAATTTTTACCATCAAACACAACGCCTTTTTTGATATATTGTAACTCAGAGAGAGGTTGCCACGGTCGCTCGATATTAGACTCGTCATAATATCGATATTGTTTTCCCTTGACCTCTAAACCCCGATCCGTACCTCCCAACCAATAACGACCTTCTTGAATTATGTTTGATGACGATTTTTGTTGATTGCTATCTGTCTTTTTCTCAATCCACCAATTCCTCACAAAACGTTTTGTATTTTCAGAACCTCTTGTCGTAGCGACTATAACTAGCAGTTCTCCTTGTTGATTGATAAACTCAAAACGACAAGGCCCCTCTCCTGTACCAGAACAATCCTTAATCTCTTTATATCCTAAATCAAATAGCTCTTTAACCGAACTATCTCTGAGGTTAGGTTGACCCTGTAAGCTGGGATGCCAGCCTTGTTGAATCAGGATTTGACGCGCGTCTTTGTATGGCATACCTTGTTGAAGAGGTATTTTTTTTGGGGAATTTACAGAATTTTCAAGGCTAACTTGAACTTCTTCACTTAAAGCAACGATTATTGATTTTTTTTCGGGATTATTGAGGATTTTTTTGTGACTTGCTGTATCGATGTTTGCACTATTTATGCTAGAAATTTGTTGCTGTGGGGCTGCACCTGCAAAACTTGTAGATCCAATGGCGATTAGTCCCATCAATGGTGCAATAATTCTGGTTGTAACAAGAGTGCGATCGCATATCCAATTTTTCATACTCATCGGTTAAAAACCTTTCTTTTTACAGAATTGTGTAAAGATGACCTCGACTCTAGGACTTATCTTGGATCGATGCTGCGGTGTAAGGCGATCGAGTCTCACAATCCACAATTGGAAATATACATTTCGCGTCGAATTGCTGACCATTCACTAATGCCGATGCGATCGCTTTTGGGAATTTGCTGTCCGGTTCGTTGAGGATGGCGGCTGTAAAAAATTGTATCTGCAAGTATATCGTAGGTTTGTTCGTAGGTTTCGCCGTTAATTACTGTGAATTCCCATCCTGTATCTCCTGGGGCGGGCCTAAAGCAGACTTCTTGTACCGACTTGACTCGCGGATCGATCGCCTCGCGCAATCTCCGCCATTGATTGCTATATTCGCGATCGCCCGCTTGGAGTTTGCGATTGTTTAGTTGAGGATTAACCCTGTAGAATAGGATATCTGTCAATCGATCTACGGCTTGTTCTCGCGATTCAGCTTTGGCGAGATTGGGGCTGCTGAGCACAAGGGCGATCGCCAAACTACAAACCATTGAAAATCTTGAGACGAACTTAAGTGATAATGACTTGATTAGCATAGAGATTTGATATTTATTCTTACCGCCAACCCAACCACCTTAACAAAGGCACAACCAAATAATGACTGACTCCCAAACAAAGCCCGATCGCACTTCCCAACAAACCAAAAAATGCCACAGTACCCCAAACTTGCAGCCAGCCGATTACAGCGTAAGACGGCGACATAATCCCAAAGAAACTCCCTGGAAAAATGCTCAAAGCATTTAGAAACAGAAACAGTCCCGTAGAACAAACAGCCACTACCAAAGCGTGCACCAATTGGTGACTCCGCAAACCCATTCCGATCGTTAAAGTGGCGATCGCAAAAGCTCCCAAAATAATCCCCTGCACGCCGCTAGAAGCTGTTGCTTCCATCCAGCACAAACCCGCTAACAAATAGCCTTGAACTCCCATCATTGCTGACAGCCAATACTGTTTGTGCTGGCGAAAACCCCCCGCATCCGTCAAACCGATCGCAGTTCCCAACCCCGCAAATCCAAACAGCAGCACTTCCGGCCCGACAGCGAAAGTCATGTTAGGAATTAATTGGTGCAAACCTTCATTCAGAAAACTGGCAATTTCCGGGCCAATAGGCGAAGCATAGCCCAAAACCAAACCGCCGATCGCCCCCGCACTTCCACCAACGCCACCGAGCACCATTTCCCAGCCCGTATCCAGAGAAGCTACCACGATTTGGGCGATCGCGCCAAACACAAAACCAGTCAGGCTGACAGTTTTTTGCGCCCCCGCCACCACTACTTGGCGGCAGAATTCTACAATAGCTTGACCGATTGGGGCGATGGCAATTTTGCCGTTACTCCTAGCATAAATCTCCTGCAAACGCGATCGAACATCCGCTGCGGAAGCCGGACGCTGCTGCACGTTCGATCGCACCATATCGTCCAACAAATTCGCAAAATCGCGACTCACAGATACGATGTGGCGCCACCGCAACTCCCCCGTCATCGGATCTTCAATTTCCGCTGGATACTTCCCCGTCAGCAAATGAATGCAAGTCCGCCCGAGGGCATAAAAATCCGTCGCCGGCCCCACACCGCCGCCCGCAATTTGTTCCGGCGGGCTGTACCCGGGGGAAATCAACCGCGTCGAACTCGGAGAATCTTTCCCCACCGGTTCGACACCGCCCATCTGTTTAACTCCCCCAAAGTCGATCGCCACCAATTGCAGTCCGCCCAAACCCTTGCTCAGCAAAACTTGTGGCGATTCCGGGTATCGCAGCATCAAATTGCTCGGTTTAATGTCGCGGTGAATAATCTGACACCTGTGCAACTCCTCTAAAATTTCCACAGCTTGACTCAGCCAGCTAAACACCCATTCCTGCGGACACCCTTGGGGGTGCTCGTCGAGAACTTCTTCTAAAGTTTTGCCGTGAATCTTTTCCATTACCAAACAAGGCAGCCGCCTCGCCGCAGCATTTCCCTGCCCGCCTGCAAAATTTTGCGTTTGGACGTGAAAATAACCGTCAGGCTCGACTCTGGGGACGCCCGGATGCCGCAAAAGCGCCAAAACCCAAGCTTCTTGCTCGAACAGTTTCAGCGCTTTCGGGGAAGTTTCCAGCAACACTTTCAGGACGCGCTCAGTTTCAGTTTCTGTGTCCCAAACTGTGAAAATTGCTGCAAAACCGCCGGAACCGAGGCCTTGTAGAGGCACGTAGCGATTTTTTAGCCGCAGGGGAGCCCCGCAACTATGACAAAAATTGTTGCCCCAAGTCTGAGGGTAGGGCCTTGGGCAATCTGGATTGATGCAGTGGACGGCTTTTGAAGGGGGGTGAGGCACAACCAGAGTAAAAATGGGGCTAAATATCCATAGTAGACTTACGCGCAGCTAACGCAGAAACCCGGTTTTCAGCGAGGTTACATGGCTGTAACGACGGATTGCGTTTGAGAAACAAGGTTGCTGCACAAGTCCTGTCCATATTATGTGCTATGCTGTCGATTTTTGAGTTGGCAGTCTGAGAGTCACGGGATTTTAGATTTTAGATTTTAGATTGGGGATTTTAGATTGCATACTCGATTGAAGTTGAGATCGATCTCAACTGCAAACCACAACTTTAGGTATTTCTAACTAATTCCCGCTGACCGATTACCCATTAACAATTACCCCTTACCAATTCTGATTTTTGAGTATCAAATTCTTTACACATAGCGTATTTATCCGCTGTTCGGCTCGCTGCACAATATCTTTCGCTCGATCGAAATTCCCGCCCCGCTCTGCGATCCCCAGCCTTTCCCCCTGCATCCTTCGCCGCTTTCATTTTATAAGATATGTTACAAATATTGTCTTAATGTAAAGCAAAATAAATAATACTTATGATGATTAAAAGAATATTAAAATTTTAGAGTGCCACTTTATTGATATATTTTTAACAGCCTGCGATCGGGCAAAAAAATTAAGCGAATACTAGGAAGCGAGATATGGCTTACGCTAAAACCCAAACTCAGTCAAAGGCTGGGTATAAAGCCGGAGTTCAAGACTATAAACTAACGTATTACACGCCGGACTACACCCCAAAAGATACAGATATTTTGGCGGCTTTCCGCGTAACACCGCAGCCGGGAGTTCCCCCTGAAGAAGCTGGAGCTGCTGTGGCCGCTGAATCTTCCACCGGTACATGGACAACTGTGTGGACTGACCTCCTGACCGACCTCGACCGCTACAAAGGGCGCTGCTACGACATCGAGCCAGTTCCCGGCGAAGACAACCAATACATCTGCTTCATTGCTTATCCTTTGGATTTGTTTGAAGAAGGTTCCGTCACCAACTTGCTGACCTCTTTGGTCGGTAACGTGTTCGGTTTCAAAGCTCTGCGCGCTCTGCGGTTGGAAGACTTGCGGGTTCCCATTGCTTACCTGAAAACCTTCCAAGGCCCTCCTCACGGTATTACCGTTGAGCGGGACAAATTGAACAAGTACGGTCGTCCTTTGCTGGGCTGTACAATTAAACCCAAATTGGGTCTGTCTGCTAAGAACTACGGCCGTGCCGTTTACGAAGTTCTGCGCGGCGGTTTGGACTTCACCAAAGACGACGAAAACATCAACTCGCAGCCGTTCATGCGCTGGCGCGATCGTTTCTTGTTCGTTCAAGAAGCTATTGAAAAAGCACAAGCAGAAACCGGCGAAGTCAAGGGTCACTACCTCAACGTAACCGCCCCTACCTGCGAAGAAATGATGGAGCGGGCTGAGTTCGCTAAGGAAATCAAAACCCCGATCATCATGCACGACTACCTGACCGGTGGTTTCACTGCAAACACCACCTTGGCCAAATGGTGCCGCCGCAACGGTATCTTGCTGCACATCCACCGCGCCATGCACGCCGTTATCGACCGTCAAAAAAACCACGGTATCCACTTCCGCGTACTTGCCAAGTGCTTGCGGATGTCCGGCGGCGACCACCTGCACTCCGGTACAGTTGTGGGCAAACTCGAAGGCGAAAAAGGCATCACGATGGGCTTCGTAGACTTGATGCGCGAAGACCACATCGAAGAAGACCGCAGCCGCGGTATTTACTTCACCCAAGATTGGGCCTCCATGCCCGGCGTCATGCCGGTTGCATCTGGCGGTATCCACATCTGGCATATGCCAGCTTTGGTGGAAATCTTCGGCGACGACTCCTGCTTGCAGTTCGGCGGCGGCACCTTGGGCCACCCTTGGGGCAACGCACCTGGTGCAACTGCTAACCGCGTTGCTTTGGAAGCTTGCGTCCAAGCTCGTAACGAAGGCCGCAACTTGATGCGCGAAGGCGGCGACGTGATTCGCGAAGCTTGTAAGTGGAGCCCCGAACTGGCTGTTGCTTGCGAACTCTGGAAAGAAATCAAGTTTGAGTTCGAGGCAATGGATACCGTTTGATGATTTTGGGTTTGAGATTTTAGGTTTTAGGTAGCAAACTTGCTGTGGAGTCTTTATCTTTGAAGAAGATTTACAAGTAAGTTTGCATCCAAAATCTAAAATCCAAAATCTAAAATTTGAGGGAGCTGGGGTCAAAAATGGATCTCAAACAAGTTGCGAAAGACACCGC
This sequence comes from Microcoleus sp. A003_D6, assembly GCF_036702825.1. Classification (NCBI taxonomy): domain Bacteria; kingdom Bacillati; phylum Cyanobacteriota; class Cyanophyceae; order Oscillatoriales; family Microcoleaceae; genus Microcoleus; species Microcoleus sp. A003_D6. The sequence continues at coordinate 5,639 of NZ_JAUBWA010000145.1, forward strand.
TAAGGTGCTGGCAAGTTACCTAACCTATCAATCCGTGCGGATTGTGGTCGCTCAGTTGAGCGAAACCAATCCTCCTCTGGCAATCTGGTTGAATGACTTTTCCACTAAGGGCAAAATCCAAGATGGAGAAGCTTACATTCAAGAGTTGCTTTTGGAAAATCAAGATTTAGGATTTCGGATCATGACTGTGCGAGAGTATCTGGCTCACGATGTGACGGAATTTTTGCCAGAAATGGTTTGTACTGGCATTCAACAGTCGAATATGGAACACAGACGCCAGCATTTAGAGCGAATTACGCAACTTAATTGGTCTGTTTCTATCAGTAATCCTGAAACATCAATAGATTCTGAACCGAATCTGGATAATTTGTCGAGTTAATCGATCGACAAGTGCGATCGAACACACACCTTAGAGATACAAAAATGAAAACTTTACCTAAAGAGCGTCGTTACGAAACTCTGTCCTATTTGCCCCCGCTGACAGACTCGCAAATTGCCAAGCAACTGCAATACATCTTGGATCAAGGTTACATTCCCGGCGTTGAATTCAACGAAACCTCTGCTGCTGAAATGCGCTACTGGACTTTGTGGAAGTTGCCTTTGTTTGGTGCTCGCAGCGTCCAAGAAATCATGTCTGAAATTCAAGCTTGCCGCCAAGAAAATCCGACGTGTTACATCCGCGTCATGGGTTTTGACAACGTGAAGCAATGCCAAGTGCTGAGCTTCATCGTGCACAAGCCTAACACCAGAGGCTACTAAAAAGTATTGGCTGGCTAATCTAACTTTTAGGTTAACAGTCATTGCTAATTGGAGGCGGGAATTATTCCCAGCCTCTTTTTTATTGTAGCTATTGAGGACACGGCAATGCCGTTTCCCTACCTCAACATCATCATGTTTAGGACACGGCAATGCCGTTTCCCTACCTCAATATCATCATGTTTAGGACACGGCAATGCCGTTTCCCTACCTCAACATTATCAATCTTCCTTTTCTGATGTAACCATCGCCCGATTAATTGTAGGGAAACGGCACTGCCGTTTCCTGGCTCATTTTTTATAGCTTGCAAATGGCTTTTAACACTTGCAGCAACAAAATTGAAGATTCCGGTTCCATCAGGTTTAGCAAAGACAATAGCTGATAGGTTGGGTTATGCCCCCCCTGAATATTGACGAACTGATAGTGCATTCCGTTTGTTGTCAAACCCCAGATTGTGTCTTGATATTTTAAATTTTGATAAGCATAGGTTAGCAATTGGGATAAACCCATCAATGCGTTGATTCCACAATTTTTACTTTCAATCACCAAAACCCAAAAATATGTATCGCTTCTGATAGGTTTTATCTTGTTGACAGCCAAGATATCAAACCGTCCTTTAACGATTGTATCTTCATCTTCAATGCTAATTTCGGCGATGTCTTGTTCTAAACTAATTTTAATCGGGCGGCGGTAGAAGCCAGCCAATCGCATTAAGGGAAAGGTAGTCAGAGCTTTTACCAGTCCTTCAGAAACTCGATCCGTTGAAATATAGTCATCGAAATCATCCCTAATTTGTATAAGTTCCTGCTGTTCGTGTTCTGTGATATCTTCAAGGGATAGCAGAGAGGTAAATGAGTTAGTGTACTGCTTTTGAAAGCCGAACAGACGGTGTACTTCTGCTAAAGTTAGGTTTTTGGCGTTAATAGTTGTCGTCATATTTTGATATGTATTTAAGTTTTAGCTATAATTTTAACATAGAGATTGCGGTGATCGAGTAGCAAAATCCATGACCCCGAAAGAAGCACGAGAATTATCTATCAGTTTAAAACTTCCTGAATTAGTAGGAACTGCCTTAGAGATTCAGCAAGCAGAAATCATTAGAGCAGAGAAACTTCAACAAGTTCCCTTTTTTGAGGCTAACTGGGAAATGTTTATGACAGAGCTTGAAAATAGAGATTACTATGACAACTCTCTCCAGCTACTCAGACAAAATGATGTCGCTAAATTTTGGATAAAATACCGCGAATTAGATTTTTGGCAACTTCTAAAGCTTTTTCAGTAAAGTTGCACATTCACCATTTAATTTATTTTAATCTATCCTCTCCATCACAATACAGTCAACAATTTCGTATCCCCAATTATAGTGTTTATTTGCCAGTTGCTTTGCCATGTCATATTCACCTAAATAACACAGTTCAGCTAACTTTTGATATCCTTCCTCTTTCTCTTGCTGCCCTCTTTCCCGGCGCAGCCTTTTTCTTTCTGCTTCTGAGAGAGAAGGTCTTTCTAAACCAAATACATCTATTTCGCTAATTCGTTGCATGGTTGCCTCCTAAAAAGGAATTGATTCTACGATCTCACCGTCAACTATTTCGTAGCCCCATTCTGGATGTTCGGTGATTTGTTTTTCAATCATACTCCGACCCATCGGAGTTTTGCAAGCTTTCTGCAAAAGTTCAATACTGGGAGCTTCAACAACTGAGTCTGACTCTTTTTCCTTACTTTCCTGTTGTTCTACTAAAGTTCTGGGGGAAAGGGTGTTAGCAGTCGATGGTGTGAGGGAAATTTGAGGTGCGATAGCTTCCAGTTTCTTCATGACACTTTCTTTTGTAAATTGAGGTTTTTCTGTAAAGGAAGGTGGCATATAAGGTGTCTGCACTCCTAGATTTTTGGCTTTGAGTGCATCATCCGCAAGCCGATCGCACTTTCGCAAAAAACCCTCCCACAAATCTTTACCCAACACGGGATTTCTCAAGTCAGCACGGGCTTTAGATACCGCTGCTTCCAGCGGTTCGCCCTTGTGCACATAATACTGAATTCGCTCCTCCTCAAACGCCGGATAAGGCACTTCCGGCTCAATTTCCCAATCTCGCTTAACTTTCTGACTTTCTCCTAAAGGAATTCCGGCGATAAATTCGTCCCAAAAAATCGAGGTTAAGCCTTTTGTCATGCTGTCAATAATTTTAAATGCCCAGCCAGAAGGATTGCCAAACCATAAATTACGTTCTTTGGCATATGCTTCTAAAGCTCGCTGAAAGTTGTGCAGTTGTTCTTTGGAGTTCCAAGGGCCGCTAAATCGGTAATTTGGGGTAACAGCAACGGCTATTTGCTGGCGCGGTTGACCGAAATATTTATCGGTTTTAACTGCATGATTTTCGGGGGGAGTTTCGGCTATTATTTCTACATGGTGATTGTTATTTGCGGGGATTGTTTGTGTTATAATATCAGCAGGATTATTAGTTAAAAGTTTATTAATTTTTTCCTCGAAAGCGTCAATGTCCGCCCAGAGTTCTAGAGTGTCGGTGTTGCAGTTTGTTGACTTTTGTTTGAGGAGCGATCGCACTTTGAGTTGCTGTCTCGCTAATTCCTGTTCTTCCTGATTTAAACCGGTGGCTTTTTCGATTTCTGTGCTGTTAGTTTTCACCCATTCGCCGGAGTAGGAATGTTGTGCTTGCCATTGCAATAATTGGCACAGAAAAATACTGGCCGTGACTCCGCCGGTGATTTTGGCTAGTTTGGGATAGTAGATGGCGGGATTTCCTAAATTTCCTAAAAATATTCCTATTTTCATTTTGTATATTCCTAAGTTTTGTAATAGTAGGGTGCGCCGCGTGCAACTTACCGTTTAATAGGAGGCTGCGAATTGGGCACCTTACCTCGACTAAACTAGCATTGAAAAACTTAAGATTTTCTTTAAGCTTCTGTCTATTCCCGACTGAATGGAGTTTCTAGAGGAAAGACGGGGATCGCATATTCGATCGCCTGATTGACAGGACTGACTTAAACGTAATAATAAATTATTTACTGTACAGATCCTCCCAAAATGAATCCAGACCGCCAAGAGGCTTATTTGAACTTAATCGAGCGAGTGCTTACCTGTCCCAACGGCCAAGAACCAGAGGTTTTGAGTTCCTGTTCCGATTTAATTGATGCGGGATTTGTGCAACTGCTAATCCAGATATCGGCTTCAATGGCCCGCGAAGGTGACAAAGATACTGCTAATTTTTTAGTGCAACTTGCTCGTTTGCTGGGGAAATCTTTGGGTTTGTCGCCGGATTTGGTGCCGGCGGGGTACAGCAGTGCACAGGGGTAGACAAGAATTGCGATCGCCTCGTTGTATCATGTTTTGAGAAATGAGGGCGATTCCCTACCCTTTGGGATAGCTTTGCGTCACCTAATTTTTAAATGCAGCTATGGCTTTACAGTTTATATTCGAGAGGTTCACAAAAATCATTTACCCCTGTTTTAAACACATAAATAATCACCGCCGTCACCAAAATCTCTGGACAAACCTTTGCAGCAACTAAATCTCTAAAGGCAGCATTCAATTGTCCCTTTGTCAACTCTTCTTTTACCTCTGATTTGCAGATAGCAACGCGGCATCTTTTGGCCAATCCGTCTAACCAATTTTCCGAGATATTTGGTTCTTGTCCGGCTTGAATTGCTAGAGATATCGCTGCATCTTCGATGTTGCCTTCGCAATCTTCTATGGCGTCTAGGGCTTTTAGGGCTTCGGGATATTCCGCTAATTGCGAGCGAAATTGGGCAATTTGTTGTGAGGTAATAATCACCATATTATTTTCCTGGGTTCTCTGCTGGCGGGACAACTTTAGCAATTAAAGTTGCTATTATAGCATTTTTTTGATTTAAGTGGGAATTGGGCGATCGCACTTAATTACCTTTTCCACATATATTTTGCAATTCGCAATAGTCGGGCTGGGGCTTAAACCCCGTATTAAAGCTTAATTCCAAACTGTGATGAGTGATGTTAAAATTGACAAAAAGCGGCGCTAAAATAGGTTAGTAGGACTCATATTTCTCGGGAGTTAGGAAAAATGACAACAGTTACTTTAAACTTAGATACTGTCGAATTAACAGACGAACAATTTTACCGTTTGTGCCAAATGAATCGAGATTGGCAATTTGAACGGACTGCTAAAGGAGAAATCATCATTATGTCACCAGTAGGCGGAGTCAGCGGCAATCGAGAAGCCGATTTAATTACAGATTTGGGCTTGTGGAACCGTCAAACGCAGCTAGGGAGAGTGTTTAGTTCTTCAACTATTTTTCGCTTGCCTAATAATGGAGACAGATCTCCCGATGCGGCTTGGGTTAGCTTGGAAAGATGGTCGGCTTTAACTGATGAACAAAGGGAGAAGTTTCCGCCGATTTGTCCTGATTTTGTCATAGAATTGCGCTCGCGCACAGACCCGCTGCGACCCCTTCAGGAGAAAATGCAGGAATATCTCAATAGCGGTTTGCGTTTGGGTTGGTTGATTAATCCTCAAGACCAACAAGTGGAAATTTATCGCGCTAATCGTGAGGTGGAGATTGTACAATTTCCAGTTAGTTTGTCGGGAGAAGATGTGTTGCCGGGATTTGTGTTGAATTTGCCGATCGTTTAAAGGGGAATTAGAGAAATCGGCGATTGAAATCGCTTCTTGTCAAGCAAAGTCCGCGCAACGCGAGATTGAAGATTAGATTAAATTTTTACGGTTTGCAATGCTATTTTTTTAGGGCAAATATCATCATCATACCAACCAGTTAAAGCCACCGCCAAAGCATCCGCGGCATCATCCGGTTTCGGAATATAACCCAACTCCAACTCCCGCGCTACGGCATCTTGCACTTCGGATTTGTCAGCATTCCCGCGCCCAGTTAAAGCTTGTTTGATTTGCGCTGGCGTAAACTCGAACAGCGGCACTCCACATTGCGCCAATACCAGTGTCAAAACGCCCCGCGCTTGCGCTACCAGTATGGTATTTCCCATTTTGTAAAAGAACAGTTTTTCGGCTATTGCTACATCTGGTTTTACTTGTTCAATTACAGCGTGCAAATCTTCGTAGATTGTTTTGAGGCGCTGTCCCATTTCCTGTTTTGGCGTTGTTTTGATCACGCCGCAATCAATCATGGAAACAACATTTTCGTCTTCTTTTCCGGGGACAATTAGACAGGAAATTGCTCCGTATCCGAGGTTTGCTAAGCCCGGATCTAATCCTAAAATTCGTGTTTCCATTGCCAGAATTAGTAATTGGGCATTGGGCATTGGGCATTGGGCATTGGCGAGTAGTTTTATTACCCATTACCAATTACCCATTACCAATTACCCATTACCAATTACCCGTTACCCTCGCTTGTTTCCAGGCCGAATACCCGATCGAACACTTTGGCCACTTTATAACCCGAATCTATTGATTCTAGCGGATCTTTCCGCAATCGGTGGCGCAAACACAGGGTCATCACCCGGCGAATATCGTCCACTGTGACCTCTGTGCGGCATTCTAAGGCGGTCAAAGCTTTGGCGGCGCGGTTTGTGACCAAATCGCCCCGCAGTCCGTCTACGTCCAATTCCGCGCAAACTTGGGAAATTTTTACTCGCAAATCGCGATCGAGAATTACCGATTTCAGCCGTTCCTGGGCCTCCACCAACTTCTCCTGCATATCATCTTGCTCGTGCTGATATTTCGCGAGAAAGTCCGCCGGATTTTGGTCAAAACTCGATCGCTGTTCGACAATTTCTACTCTCAGATTCGGGTCTTTAACAGTCCGAATTTCTGCGTGCATCCCGAATCTGTCGAGCAACTGCGGCCGCAATTCTCCTTCTTCTGGATTCCCGGAACCGATGAGAATAAACTTAGCCGGGTGGCGGATCGAAATGCCTTCTCTTTCAACAGTATTCCAACCGCTGGCGGCGGAGTCGAGCAAAACATCGACTAAATGATCGTCGAGCAAATTGACTTCATCGACGTAAAGAATGCCGCGGTTGGCTTTAGCTAAAAGGCCGGGTTCAAAAGCTTTAACACCTTCGGAGAGAGCTTTCTCAATGTCGATCGTACCGCAAACTCGGTCTTCGGTCGCGCCCAAGGGTAAATCTACCATTTGGACTTTTTTGTGCGCGATTTTGATGTCAGCTTGAGCTAAAGTGCGATCGCGCACCTCATCGCTCATCAAATCCGGATCGCTGGGATGGCTGTTAAAAGGATCGTCTGCTACCACTTCAATTTCCGGCAGCAAGTCGGCGAGGGCGCGGATTGTGGTAGATTTGCCAGTACCTCGATCGCCCATAATCATCACGCCGCCAATTTTCGGATCGATGACATTCAACAGCAGCGCGAGTTTCATCTCCTCCTGCCCGACAATCGCAGTGAAGGGAAAAACAGCGCGGCGGGCTGCGGTAACATTTGGCAGAGCACCCGCATTCAGGGTATTGCTGGCTTGGGCAGTAGGACTCACAGGATAACTCAAAATATAATAATTGCTTGTTTATTGTAAGGGATAAGGGATTGCCTGGGGCGATCGATTGCGGGCGATCGCAGTTGTAGGGTGCGTCGGGGCTAGAAATTTTTGACCGATCCTGTGTGACTATTGATATTCACGCACCTTGCCCTTTCACCGATCGAGTGCAACGCCAGATTTTCTGTATTTACATAGCACCTTTGGGCTGGCAGGATGCCCACCCCACAAGAGTTTGAATCAAAATCATCAGGTACGTTAAATGCGGGTTGATGGCTAAGGAAGGGCGATCGGGCAACCCTAATGTAACGAAATGTAACGATCTTCCGGATTTCGCATAAAAACCTCAAGTTCCCCCCGATAGATATTCAAGAGCATTTTGAAGCAACTATTCTTCAGGGGTACAAATGGCTGAACTTAACATCGGGGCATTGACTGACAGCACAAGCTACACCGGTAGTGTGGACACTACAAATATTTTTGACATTTACAAATTTAACATCAACAGTCCGGGCAGTTTCCAATTGTCGATCGACAATTTGAGCGGGAATGCCGACGTATTTGTATTAAACAATAGCGGCGCAACACTTGACAGTTCAACCAGCGCGGGAACCGGTGCAGAAACAGTTAGCGCTGACAGCTTGGTAGCCGGAGACTCTACACTCAAAGTTTTGCCGATCGGCGGCGACATCAAACACACGCTGAATTTAGCACCAACTAACACTCAACCAGAATCTGACGCAGACACTCTCACCGGTGCAAAATCAGATTCTCTGTCTTCTTCTAGCAGCGTTACAATTTCTGAAAAACCGACTGCTAATAAAGATGTAATTACAGGAGATGCTGTTGGGGACAAAACCGTCACCGCAGAAGCAACATCAGCAACTATCGAAAAACCAGTTAGTGTCGGTTCCGAAACAAGCATCAAATCTGAACCGGAAAAAACTGTAACAGCGACTGAAATTGCGATCGCAACATCAGCAACTAGCGATCGACCAGTTATTGCCGGCTCCGAAACACCTCTCACATCGGAACCGGAAAAACCTGTCGTAGCGACTGAATTAGTCGCAGAAATAACCTCAACAACTACCGACAAACCAGTCACAAATGCCTCCGAAGCCACTCTCATATCGGAACCGGAAAAACCTGTAGTAGCGACTGAATCATCCGCAGAAATAACTTCAACAACTACCGACGAACCAGTCCCAGCCGCCTCCGAAATAACTCTCACATCGGAACCGGAAAAACCTGTCGCAGCGACTGAATCATCCGCAGAAATAACCTCAACAACTACCGACAAACCAGTTGCTACAGCCTCCGAAATAACTCTCACATCGGAACCGGAAAGACCTGTCGCAGCGACTGAATCTGCGGTTGAATCAACAACATCAGCAACTACCGACAAACCAGTCACAACCGCCTCCGAAACAACGATCAAATCTGAACCGGAAAAAACTGTAACAGCGACTGAAAGTGCTAGCGAAAAACTGCCAAGTGAAGAGACTAAATCTCCACCAGACAAACCACCAACTGATTCGGCAATTTCAACCGCCGAAAAACCCAGCGAAACTGCTGCCACAAACAATCCAAATAGCACAGCCGCCACCAAAACAGATGCAGTTGCAGGCGAAACACTTGCCAGTAAAGAACCAAAAACAGGCGAGACTGTAGCTGCTGCCCCAGATGCCAGCAAGCCAGCGGACAAACCGAATACCGCCACCAGCAAAGAGGAAGACAGCAAAAAAGAGGATGCAAATACTTCAATATCGACTGCTGAAACCACAAAAGAACTAGACCCATCAACTAACAAAGAACTATCAGAATCGAACCCATTTACATCCGGGACATTTGTTGTTGACAGCACGGCTCTCCTGAACTTGTGGTGATAATTTTATCTAATCAGAAAAACAAGCTAATACGCGATTTCTGAAATTATG
>NZ_JAUBWA010000146.1:0-14756 GCF_036702825.1 Microcoleus sp. A003_D6
GGGCTCTCCGGCCCATTCCACAAGAAAAAAAATTTTGTGGGATGGGCATCTTGCCCGTCCTAGTTATTTTTGCAAGATGTGTAATAAGCGACGCTGCAAAGTCAGGAAGTGCATTAGCTACTAATAACCTAGCAGCCCGCAAGCTTTCACCTGCTTTTGTTAAAAGAGCAATTTGTTCTGGTTTCAAATCGGTACTCCTTCTCTGCGAACATTTAGAAAGAAAGGACTTTTCTCTTGCTGAAAACGTACGGTCGAAGCAAAAGCACTAGAAATTACTACAGTCCTATCTAAGCACAAAGCCGCAATAAATTCACTGGTGCGAGCGATTTCTTTACCAGCATGAAATTGCCCCTCCAGCACCACTAAAATGTCAATATCAGAATCTGGTTTGGCATCTCCTCTAGCTTGGGAACCGTAGAGAATTAACTGCACGAGTTTTTCGCCGTACACTTCGTGAAAGTAGTGGCGGAGTTCTGCTAAAATTTCTGGTAAATTCTCGTTCATTTTGATTCGCGATGTTATAGGTAAGGTGCGCAGCGCGCACCCTACATTATGGAAAGGGAGAGTTAGATTTTGAATTTCAACCGATCGCCTTTTTAATCAAATCCAACTTACCTTTATAAGGAGCATACCGCCATTTCAAGTCCAGCCAAAATGATTTTTGCAGCACGCTTTTGTAATGAGAAAAAGTCTCAAAACTCGCTTTCCCGTGATAACTCCCAATCCCGCTTTCGCCAACTCCCCCAAAAGGCAAAGTTGTCACCCCGAATTGCATTACAGTATCATTTATGGAAACTCCCCCAGAGGAAGTTTCCCGCAAGACTCGCTCTTGTTTTTCTTTATCCTTCGAGAATAAATATAATGCTAAAGGTTTTGGACGAGCGTTGATTTGGGCGATCGCCTCCCCGAAATCCTCATACTCCAAAACTGGCAAAATCGGCCCAAATATCTCATCCTGCATCACAGGCGAGTCCCAGGAAACATTATCTATAACCGTCGGTGCAATATATCTATCTTCCGGCTTAACTTTACCGCCGACGAGAATTTCTCCGTCTTTAATAAACGCACTCAAACGTTCCAGTTGCCGCTGATTTATAATTCGGGAATAGTCGGGACTTTGCTGCGGATCGTCGCCGTAAAATCCGTGAATTGCTGTTTTAATTGCCTGCATCAAATCTGGTTTAACTTTTTTATCGACTAACAGGTAATCGGGAGCGATACAAGTTTGACCTGCATTGATAAATTTGCCCCACGCAATGCGTTTAGCAGTGTATTCAACTTGAATATCTGAGTCTACAATGCAAGGACTTTTCCCGCCTAATTCTAATGTGACAGGTGTCAGGTGTTTGGCGGCGGCTTCCATCACAATGCGACCGATTTTTGTGCCGCCTGTAAAGAAAATGTGGTCGAACTTTTCCGCTAATAATTGTTGGCTGATTTCGACACCTCCTTCGACGGCGGCGATGTAGGCGGGATCGAAGGTTTTGGCAATCATGTCGGCGACAACTTCCGACGTGTGCGAGGCAATTTCTGAAGGTTTGAGGATGGCGCAGTTGCCGGCGGCGATCGCCCCAACCAACGGTGATATCATTAACTGAAACGGATAGTTCCAAGGCCCGATGATTAAAACTACGCCTAAAGGTTCTGGAAAAATGCGGGCTGATGCGGGGAATTGGTCGATCGAAGTTGGCACTTTTCTCGGTTTTACCCAAGATTTGAGGTTTTTGATGGCATAATTAACTTCGGCGATCGCTGCAATTTCAAAGTAAGCCTCAAACTCCGGCCTGTTCAAATCAGCCTTGACAGCATCGACAATTCGTGATTGATTGGATTCGATCGCACTTTTAAGTTTTTTCAGTTGTTCGATCCGAAAATCCACATCCTTAGTTTTCCCAGTCGCAAAAAATTGCCGCTGCTGCTGGACAATATCGCTGACGCTGATTACCATCTTTTGTCCTCCATGTCTATAAATAAATGTTACAACAGGAAAACGGAACTTGGTTCAGTTGACAGTTGACAGTTGACAGTTGACCTGGGATAGCGACCTCTACCTCGAAGTCCGAGGATTGGAGTAATGAATAGTCTTCTTTTAATTTCTCCCTATAAGGGAGAGGCTTTAAACCAATTCTTTCTGGTAAAGTGCGATCGGTGTTTGAGCCCCGACTTTTTCAAGAAGTAGGACATCTTGGCTTTATGCTATAACTTATAAGGTATTAATTGTAGATTTTTAATTTGAGTTAATTCATGAAAATATCTAAGAACGATTTTTTTTTCTGTTCCTGTTGGCTGTTTGCCTTGTTTGCAGTAGCAGGATGTACCTCTAGTTCCGAAAAACGAGTTGTTGTTTGCTCGAAAGACTTTACCGAACAAGTCATCTTAGCAGAAATTTTAGCACAGCACATTGAAGCAAAAACAGATATCAAAGTAGAACGGGAACTCAATCTCGGAGGCTCGCTTTGCCATCAATCCCTAACAGCAGGTAAAATCGACTTATACGTCGAATATACGGGTACAGGTTTTACAAACATTCTCAAACAAAAGCCCATTTCTGACCCCAAAAAAGTCCTCGATTACCTCAAACAAGAATATCCCAAACAGTTTAAAGCAGAATGGACCCAACCGCTGGGATTTAACAACAGTTTTGCGATCGTTGTGCGGGGAGACGATGCCAAAAAACTCAATTTGCAAACTCTCTCGCAACTGGGCAAAGCTGCACCAAAATTGCGCGCTGGTTTCGGCCCTGAATTCAAAGATAGAGAAGATGGATTTCCCGGATTAGCTAAAACTTACGGGATTAAATTTGCCCAAGAACCGAAGGAATTGTTATTAGGATTGCTTTATCAAGCGCTGCAACAAAAAGAAGTAGATGTGATTGCTGGCAATACGACGGACGGTTTGATTCAAAGTTTGGGTTTAGTAGTGCTCAAAGATGACAAGAACTATTTCCCGCCCTACGAAGCAGTTCCGGTTGTGCGATCGCAAATTTTGGAAAAATACCCGGAATTGCGTCAAGTGCTCGCAGAATTGGGCGGGAAAATCTCCGAGGAAGATATGCGGAAACTCAACTATCAAGTTGACGGGAAACAGCAGGAAGCCGGACAAGTGGCGCGGGAGTTTTTGCTGCAAAAGTTGGGCGAGTCAAAGCCAGTAACTCCGGCGAAATAAAGGGTTTCATTGTTCTGCCTGTTTGCTGAACCGTATTGTGGTTAGCTATACTATTAGTTAGACTCATATAAATAAATGAAGGTATAAAGCTATGACAACTGTCAAAACTGCTATCTCATTGCCAGCATCTTTATTTGAACAAGCCGAAACATTAGCTGGCGAAATGCAAATTTCGCAGAGTTTTTTGATCGAAATAGCCCTTGAAGAATTTATCCGCCGCCGCGAAAATCAACAACTGTTAGAAAAAATTAATGCTGCTTGCGAAGCACCTCTCTCTGAAGAAGAAGAAGTTTTGCTTCGCAAGATGAGTCGCTCTTATCGCAGGCTGGTGGAAGGCGAATGGTAATCAATATTTTCCAAGCTGCAAAACAGGAGCTTTTATTGCTTCAATCTGGGACTCGGCAACTTCAACTGTAATTGCTTCGACATTGAAACCCTCTAAGCTATAACCGTCTTCTTCACCTTCCGGCATTGGGTAATGCTCAACAATAGTTGCTGTAGCACCTTTTTTGAGATTGTATTTGGGGATGTCTTCGCGCAATGCTACCTGTGAATACAGTTCAAATTTCATGGCTGCTTACCTCTTCTCAATCAGGAACTAATGTAACAAATCTCGTTTCGGATGGAGTGACTATCCAAACGGTTTTGACTTGTAAAGTTGTACCGTTTGGCCCTGTTAAACTGCCTCGAATCATGTATTTTTGACCGTATTTTGTGTTTTCCATTGGCTCCGCTTCCAATGGAAGTATCTGGGTTCTCAAATCTCGATCGAGCTGCTGCCAGTTTTCTAGGCAGTAACCACCCCGATCGAGAAACTGAGATTTGTCATCTTTAGGAAGCCGAACTAATAAATAGTTCGTCAGCTTTTCTGAAGGAATGACGGAGTTAAGGCTCAGTTTTGCCATGCGGTAACTTTCCTCTTAAGTTCCTTCACTCAGCCGCCGCAAGTTCAAAATATCGCTCATCTTTTTAATCTGCATACAAGTGCGCTCGAACTGTTCCTTATCCTCAATATCCATGCACAAGTCAATTAATGCGGGCAAACCGGGATAGGTTTTTACTTGAGCGCTGCGGACGTTTACTTTGTTGTCCTTCAAATGCGACAATACATCGTTGAGAACTCCGACTCGATCGAGCGCTTCTATTTGAATGTTAACTGCATAAGTATTCGGACGGCTAGCGTTGCGATCGCTCGAATTCCAACTCACGGGAACTAACCGATCCCCAGGCACGCTTTCAACATTTGAACACCCTTGCCGGTGAATCGAAATTCCGCGAGTGCGAGTCACAACTCCAATAATTGATTCCCCGGGAATCGGACAGCAACAGCCGGATAAATGGTAGAGCAATCCTTCTACACCTGCGATCGGCGATTTGCTCGGAGATGAACTCGGTACTGGTTTCGGTGTCGTCGAGGCAGGTATTAGCTGGGGCAATTCCTGTCCTCCTCCGGGTGCAGATTCAATTTTTTGCTGCACTTTTACTAAATCTCGCAGTCGATTTACTACGAGATTTAGAGTCACTTCGCCGTAGCCCAAACCGGCAATTAAATCTTCGACGCTGTGGTAGTTGCAGCGCTGAGCCACAGACTGCATGGGTTCAGATTTCAGCAAAGATTCTAAGCCGTTTTTACCTAATTCTTTTTCCAGCAATTCCCGCCCGCGAGCGAGATTTTCATCTCGGTGCGATCGCTTCAACCACTGGCGAATTCGGTTTTTGGCTCCGTTTGTCTTGACAAAATTCAGCCAGTCGGAACTCGGATGACCATTTTTTTGGGTCAAGATTTCTACAATATCGCCGTTCTTTAAAACCTTGTCTAGTGTTACCATTCGCCCGTTGACTCTGGCACCGGTGCAGCGATTGCCAATTTCTGTGTGAATGCGGTAAGCAAAATCTACGGGAGTTGAGCCGCTATTGAGAGCAATTACGTCTCCGTTGGGAGTAAAAACGTAGATATCTTCGTCAAATAAGTTGTCTTTAATGCTTTGTAAATATTCGCGATCGTCTTTGAGATCGGTTTGCCATTCTAGGAGTTGCCGCAGCCAAGTAAATTTTTCGTCGTCGCCGGTGACTGTTGTGTTAGAACCGCCGGTTTCTTTGTATTTCCAGTGGGCGGCAATGCCGTATTCGGCAATGTGGTGCATTGCTACGGTGCGAATTTGTACTTCGATGGGACGGCCGCTGGTGCCGATTACTCCGGTGTGCAATGATTGGTAGCGGTTGGCTTTTGGTAAACCGATATAGTCTTTAAATCGGCCGGGAATCGGGCGGAATGAATCGTGGACGATCGCCAAAGCACGATAACAGTCATCATTGCTTTCTACTATGATCCGCACCGCAGCAATATCGTACACTTGCTTAAACCCTTTTTGCCGGCGCTGCATCTTCCCGTAAATCCCGTACAAATGTTTGGGACGGCCGCTGACTTCATAGCATTTAATGCCTAAATTGTCAAGTCTTTCTCGCAAACTATCTGTGACTTCTGCGAGTTGAGTTTCTCGATCGCCCCGCTTCTCGGCTACCAATTCCTGAATTTCGCGGTAAGCTTCCGGTTCCAGGTATTTAAACGCTAAATCTTCCAATTCCCACTTAAAGCGCCCGATACCCAAACGGTTCGCCAGAGGAGCAAAAATCTCTCGGGTTTCTAGAGCAATAGTGCGCTGCTTTTCTTCGGACAAATGCTCCAAAGTCCTCATGTTGTGCAGCCGATCTGCAAGTTTGACGACAATAACGCGAATATCTTTAGCCATTGCTAGGAACATTCGGCGGAAATTTTCAGCCAGGCGCTCTGTTTTGCTGGAAAAATTAAACTTAGAAAGCTTGGTGACACCTTCAACCAACTGCCGCACTTCCGCGCCGAACCGCTGTTCTATTTCTTCGAGAGTAATATCTGTATCCTCAACAATGTCGTGGAGGAAGCCCGCGGCAATCATGACGTTGTTGCCGCCCATATACCGGAGTATTCCAGCGACAGCTACTGGATGGCAAATGTAAGGTTCTCCTGATTTGCGGTACTGTCCTTCGTGCAACTCGCGGGCAAATTCAAAAGCCCGACAAATTAAGCTGTTGTCAGCCGAGCAATTCTGGTTAGGAGCCTCATCAGGTTGCGATGGAGCATTCATGCATTCTTGCAGCCAATCGGGAACTATGCAAGGATCGATCGCGGGAGAGGGAGTCAGAGTGTTTGCGTTCATGGGGTACACCTTTAAAACTTAGAAATACAAATGGTTAAAAGCCGGTTTTCGGTTGAATTGCCGAAATTATGTATGTGTTTAGTTATACTAAACTAATTGAATGCCACAATTTGCAATTCAAAAAAATAGTCTATTTTTCTGTTAACTATACCTATCTAATTCCGAGTCGCACCTCCTCTCCGGTAGGAAAATATAGTGACGCCACTGCCGCAGCCGCAGTCTGTCGATCGGGTAAAATAAGCATATTTTGGCGGTAGCAGTTGAGGTAGCGGGCGATCGGCTGCACTCCTCAACGCTAAACTCAAAGCATGAGCCAAAAGGGTCGAGTCAGGGCACTCTATCAGAAAAAGTTCTCAAAAAACAGGGAATAGCAGCAATTCCCCCTGGCTTTCATCAATATGAGCAAACCTTAAGCAAGTATCTACTTTGATTATAAATACAAATTTGTTTACAAAATCATGATATTGTCCGAAGACCGCCGCCAGTGCTACCAAGAATTACAGCAAGCACTAGAACAACTACAAAAAACTGCTGCACAGGAGAATCTGGATCGGGCCGCGCTGGCGATCGAATACAGAAAAGTGCAACAATTTTTCGGAAACCAAATTATGAGAGCCGACAGCGGTGAGTTAGGCGCCTCAGAAACACCCCCAGAGCAGTCCTATTTGACGGAAATACACAAGCAACTGCGGTTATTGGGGACAGATGTCACGTTTTTGCAAGCGTCGCGCCAGCCAGCGACAGCAGAGGCGAGGCAAACAGGGGCGATCGCGCGGCTTAACACGCTAATTGGCTACTGCGGCGCGCTACTGCAAAAAAATTCTGGTTCTTCAGGGCCCGTCCAGATACAGAATTAACAACTGAATTAACAGGGAATTGAGAAGGTAAGGAGAAATAAAGCGGTGGAATGTCCAAAATGTAAACATCCAAACTTAGAAGGCGGTACCTTAGCCGGCAGAATGTCGGTGCAGTGGTGTCCCAACTGTTACGGTATCTGGATTCCAGGCAGAGAATACGAAGCTTGGCAGAAAGAGCAGAGCCAGTGGTACAAAAAATCCGAGAAGCCACAGGCGACGACAGGGACTCTCGGCATAGAATTCACGCCGTCTCCCTACGACAGCAAAGCAGCGCTGTGTCCCGAAGACGGTCACTATCTGTCGCGGGCGAAAGTTCCCTTCAGCAGAGTACCCTTTTACATAGAGCGCTGTATGCTGTGCGGGGGCATTTGGTGCGATAACGGCGAGTGGGACATTCTCGAAAGTCTGGGATTCCACACCGAGATTGACAAGATGTTTTCTCCCAACTGGCAAGCCAAGGCCCGCGTGCAAGAACTCGCCTCTCGCGAACGTCAAGTGCTTACTGAGAAGTTGGGGCCGGACATCGCCGGATATGTGTTGGAACTTGCGGAAGTTTTAGCAGACCATCCCCACGCAGATTGTGCGGCTACTTACATACTGCGGAGAGCTGAGTTGAAGCGAAGGGAAATTTAGTCAGTTGTCAGTTGTCAGTTGTCAGTTGTCAGTTGTCAGTTGTCAGTTGTTAGTTGTTAGTTGTCAGTTGTTAGTTGTCAGTTGCTCGGTGAATGATGTACTAATAAAAGCTTTGTTTGTAGCTATTTTTATTTGTATTTACAAACAGCAGAGCTGTCTATTGCCAATAACTAATAATTCCAGAACACTAAGAACTAACAACTAATATCATGGACGGTGGCATCGGAATAATATATTTGGATAATAGCAGCGCTCATAATTCCGATGCTACCGGATTTGATATAACAGCCAGTATATTGACAATTAAATAACAACTGACCACTGACAACTGACCACTGACTAAGGACTAAGGACTAAGGACTAAGGACTAAGGACTAATGACTAATGACTCTTCTCTATTTTCCGTTGACAATCTGCGAGTAGCTTACCCTCAGCGGCGGGGCCAATCCGGTTGGGCCGTTGACGGTGTTTCCCTGACGCTGAAACCTGGGGAAAAGCTCGGATTAGTTGGGGAGTCTGGGTGCGGCAAGTCAACTTTGGGAAGGGCGGCGATGCGGTTGCTGCCGGATTCAACGCTGATTGAGGGGCGAGTTGGTTTTGCTGGAGAGTCGGTGTTTGACATGAATGCTTCGCGGTTGAGACGGTTTCGGGGCGAAGCTGTGGCATTGATTTTTCAAGATCCGATGACTCGTCTCGATCCTTTGATGACTGTCGGGGAACACTGCATCGAGACTTTGCAAGCTCACAGACCGAATTTGTCGAGGGCGCAAGCTAAGAAACGGGCGATCGACATTTTGGAAGCTGTGAAAATTCCGGCGTCTCGCTGGTCGCAATTTCCCCACGAATTTAGCGGCGGAATGCGGCAAAGAGTAGCAATTGCTTTGGCTCTTTTGCTCGATCCCAAATTAATTGTGGCCGACGAACCGACGACGAGTTTGGACGTAACTGTCGCCGCCCAGATTTTGCAGGAATTAACCAGACTTTGCGAGGAACGGGGAACGGCTATTTTGTTGATTTCTCACGATTTGGCGATGGTGGGCGAGTATTGCGATCGCATTGCGGTGATGTACGGCGGCAAAGTCGTAGAAACAGGGCCGGTACAAAATGTTTTTCAACAGCCGCAGCACGAATATACTCGATCGCTCCTGAAAGCAGCTTTGCACATTCAAGCCGATTCCGAGACGGGGAAGAAAGAAAGAACAGGGAAGAAGGAAAATTATCAGCTTCAATCCCAGTCAAATTCGCCTCTTTTGACAGTGACGAATTTGCAGCAGCACTACAGTTTAGAAAGCAATTTATTAGATCAGTTATTTTCCAGGAATCGCCCGGTAATTAAAGCAGTAGACGGCGTTAGTTTAGAGCTAGAACGGGGAGAAATCCTAGGGCTGGTAGGGGAGTCCGGCTGCGGCAAAAGTACCTTGTCGCGCACGATTTTGCAGCTAATTCCCGCCACAGGTGGCAAAGTTGAATTTCAAGGAATAGATATAACTGCCCTGAGCCGCGATGCTGTGAGGAAGCACCGCCGCGAAATGCAAATGATTTTTCAAGACCCCCATGCTTGCCTCAATCCGATGATGACTGTCGGAGAAAGTATTGCTGACCCTTTATTTATTCACAAATTAGCTAATACCAGCGAAGCTAAAAAACAAGTAATCCAAATGTTAGAGCGGGTGGGTTTGACTCCAGGGGAGGATTTCTTTCGCCGCTATCCGGGGGAACTGTCGGGAGGACAACAGCAGCGGGTTTCGATCGCGCGGGCTTTAATTACTCGGCCGCAACTGATAATTTGCGACGAACCGGTGAGTATGCTGGATGCCAGCGTGCAGACCCAAGTTTTGGAGCTGATGTTGGAGTTGAAGCAGGAATTTAATTTGACTTATCTGTTTATTACGCACGATTTGTGGGTGGCGAGATTTTTTTGCGATCGTATTGCGGTAATGAATGCCGGAAAAATTGTCGAAATCGGGAAGACTAGGGATATTTTTACTAATCCGCAGCACCCTTACACTCAGCAGTTGTTGCAGGCTGCTCCTTTACTGGCCCGAACTAATTGATTTGGGATTTGGGATTTGGGATTTGGGATTTCGGAAATTTCGGGTTTAATTGGTTAAAGTTAAGGGATACTTTTCAAATCATCCCACGGACACCAAGCACCATATGGCAGAATCTGACCTAGGCAGTTTTGCGGTGGCACCCGAAGCCTCACTCGCAATCGCAGAGGATGAGGACACCGAGATCGATCGTCCGACGGTAACTCGATCGTCAGCATACAACAACTGGTCTGCCGACGATCCCGTGGGAGCTTTGTTCAAAGAAATGGCTCGCTATCCTCTACTGACTGCCACCGAAGAGGTGGAGTTGGCGCGCCGCGTTCAAGAATTGGTAGCCCTGAATGAATTAGAACAGCGTTTGCAGCAGGAATTGGACAGAGTGCCGACAAAAGCTGAACTCGCGGCGGCTGTGGGGGTGAGCGAAATTCAACTGCAACAGCTCCGCCACCAGTGTCAGTCGGCGAAACGGAAAATGATCAGCTCGAATTTGCGCTTGGTGGTTTCGATTGCCAAACGCTATCTCAATCGGGGCGTGCCTTTTCTCGATTTAATTCAGGAAGGAGCTTTGGGTTTGAATCGAGCCGCCGAAAAGTTCGATCCGGAGAAAGGTTACAAATTTTCTACTTATGCCTATTGGTGGATTCGCCAAGGAATTACCCGGACAATTGCCAATCAAGGGCGGACGATTCGCTTGCCGGTTCATATTGTCGAACAGTTAAATAAACTCAAAAGAGTTTATCGGGATTTGAGGCGTTCTCTTCAACGCAATCCCACTGAAACTGAACTTGCTAAAGAAATGGAAGTTACTTCCGAACAGCTTCGCTACCTCCAGCAAGTACGCCGACAATCTTTGTCTCTCAACCACCGCATCGGCACCGAAGAAAGTTCGGAACTTTTGGATGTTCTTGAAGATAGCGCGACGCAATCTCCAGAAGCTCAGATGAATGAGATGATGATGCGCCAAGATATTTTGGAGGTGTTGGACAGTATTTTGACTGAGCGGGAAAAAGAGATTGTTGCGATGCGTTACGGTTTGCTGACCGGCGAACCTTACACTTTAGAAGAGGTCAGCACTATGTTCAATTTGTCCCGCGAACGAGTCCGTCAAATTCAAAATAAGGCTATGCGGAAGCTGCGCCGCCCTCAAGTGACGGAACGATTGAAGGGATGGTTGAAATAATTAAACTAGGAGTCACTTCCTCGATCGTTCGGCTGTTGAAACCGCTACTACAAAAACAAAGTCCGCCTCTGCGGACTAAGAAATAATGGTATTTTAATGTTTGATTGTCTTTTAGTGCTTATTTATGTCTTCTGAGATAATTTTGCGTTCAGCTACCCGCGCCGACGTGCCGGTGCTGTTTGATTTGATTAAAGCTTTAGCTGAGTACGAAAAATTATCTCATGCCGTTACTGGCAATGCGGTTGATTTGGAGAATCATTTGTTTGGCTCACGACCTTTTGCTGAAGCGATTTTAGCCGAGTGCGAGGGTCGGATTGTGGGCTGGGCAATGTTTTTTCATAACTATTCTACTTTTTTGACTCAGCCGGGAATTTATTTGGAAGATTTGTTTGTGCTGCCTGAGTTTCGAGGGCGGGGAATTGGCAAGTCTTTGATAGTTTATTTAGCGCAGTTGACAGTAGAAAGGGGCTGCGGGCGTTTGGAATGGAGCGTGCTCGATTGGAATGAATTGGCGATCGGATTTTACAAGGGCATCGGTGCTGATGTGATGCCCGACTGGCGGATTTGCCGGGTTGCGGGCGAGTCTTTGGCGAGTTTGGCATCAAAGTAATTCAGGCGTGTGGAACAGGCATCTTGCCTGTTAGTGGAACAGGCATCTTGCCTGTGTGTGGAACAGGCATCTTGCCTGTGTGTGGAACAGGCATCTTGCCTGTGTCAGCTAAAATGCCACACTCCGGTAAATTAATACCGACCTACTTAATTGACAAAAATATAGGAAAATTTAGATAATAGTTAAGTTAATTGAGAGAGTAGATCGTGATTATTTGGGTAAACGAGCAAATCGATCCGTCGGGCATTCTTTATTCTTGCATTGCTTGTTGCGATGAGACTCAAGCGAAGGAATGCCACGCATCTTTTGAGCAGAATTTGACGGCAGAACAAAAACAGCAGGGCTGGGTTGCTACCTTGCGGATTGTTAGTTCTTGGGATGATGTGCCTGTTAATGCTTTGAAATTGAATTGATCGGTGCCACGTCATTCGATTTTAGATTTTAGATTGGGGATTTTGGAGGCGACCCCACGGATAAATTCGGGGGCTTGAGGATTTTAGATTTTGGATTGATTCCACGGATAAATCACGTGGCGGGTACCACCTTTGAAATTCGCTTGTCAATCAGCAGATTTAGTCTGGCTAGATTTCGGTGCGATAGGCTCAGTAGGATGACGTGGCATATTAGTGTAAAAAATGCAAGTTAATTTGATAAGAAAGTTGTCTAAATTTTCCAGCCTGCGATGCCAGAAAAACTGATTCGGCAATTCGTGTTTTGAGAGCGGATTTTAGCTTTACTATTAATAAATAGAGGCATTTAAAATTTTCAAGTTAACTTTCTATGATTGAAACCTTATTTCACGCTTATACGCCTCTAGTTATCTGGACGGGCTTGGGACTGCTGCTGTTTCGGTACATCCCAGTTGATTTTTCCAAGCTGCTGAGCCGCTTTCTTTTCTGGATTGGGATACCGCTGCAAATTCTAGTTTTAGCCCGTCAAAGCGATTTTTCCGGTGCTGTGGGATTCACGCCGGCGATCGCCCTATTCGTGTTATTTCTGAGTACGAGTTTAGCTTGGTTGACTTGGCTGTTATTGCGCCGGCTGAGTGCGCGCCACGCCAAACAGCCATATTTTCAGGGCAAAAATTCTCTAATTAATTTATTTTTATTAAATTTTAATTCCCTGAAGCGATCGAGCCAAGGCAGTTTTATCCTAGCTGCGATGTTAGGGAATACAGGCTTTGTCGGATTAGCGATCGCCCCCGCTATCATCAGCACCGATAACAACAACTGGGCAGTATTGTACAGCGTCACTAACAACGTTATTGGAACTTATTGTTTCGGTGTATTTATTGCTAGCTATTTCGGTAATTCCGAGCAAAAAAATCACTGGTGGACTCAGATCCGGGACGTGCTGACAGTTCCCGCTCTGTGGGCTTTTTTAATTGGTTTTTTTACGAGAAACATCCCCCTGCCCGAAACAGTAGAATCAGGCTTGCAGGCGGCAATTTTGGGTGTAATTGCGAGTGCTTTGCTGCTGGTTGGCATCCGGCTGAGGTCTATTAAAACATCGCAGAGTTTTGAACTAGCCTTAGTCCCGTCGCTGTTAAAAGTAGTAATTGTGCCGGTGCTGATTGGATTGGGTGCTAATCTTTTCGGATTGAGCGGCGATCCGAGGTTGGTGTTGGTGTTGATGTCGGGAACGCCCACAGCTCTTTCCGTGTTGATTTTAGCGGAAGTCTACGAGCTCGATCGCGATTTGTTAGCTAGCAGCATCGCCATAACTTCCGTCGGTTTGCTGCTGATGCTTCCACTTTGGTTAGCTGGGTTTAGCTAATATTAGTTGAAGTCTCAAATCAGCTTGCTAAAATTTCGCAGTACAATTAACAATAACTGCACGGAAAACGACGATGAACGAGACAATAGACCTCTTGCAAAAATAACTAGGACGGGCAAGATGCCCATCCCACAAAAAACATTTTTCCTTGTGGAACGGGCCGGAGAGCCCGTTCCAAAATTTGATTAAAAGGACTTTTGCAAGAGGTCTAATAACTGCTACAGGTCTGCCTCCTGCATTCCCCGATCGTACCCAACTGCCAGACGAAGACGGTACATTTGTGAAAATTTTCAGGAGCATCCCCAGAGCATCATTCTGACAGATTCGATCGGGCCGGTTGTAGAGCGGCTGCATCCAGACGGAGAATACGCGATCGGGCAAGATTGCGGCATTTACTGGCGAGAAACTGATCCGCCAGAGAAAGGTGCAGAAGCACCGGATTGGTTTTACGTGCCCAACGTACCGGCAACTCTCGACGGTTTTCGCCGCTCTTATGTACTTTGGCGGGAACACATGGCACCGTTGATTGCTTTAGAATTTGCTAGCGGTAATGGAGACGAAGAGCGCGATTCCCTTCGGGATAGCTTCGCTTCACGCACTCCCCTGGCTGTGGCGGCTGACGGTACAACAACTAAACCCGGTAAGTTTTGGGTGTACGAGAAAATTATCCGCATTCCTTACTACGGCATTTATGAAATCAAAACTGGCAATTTAGAAGTCTATCACCTGATAGATTTTGTGTATCGAAGGATAGAACCAAACGAACGCGGTCACTATCCCATTCCTTTATTAGACCTCTTGCAAAAATCCTTTTAATCAAATTCTGGAACGGGCAAGATGCCCATTCCACAAGAAAAAAAAATTTTGTGGGATGGGCATCTTGCCCGTCCTAGTTATTTTTGCAAGAGGTCTATTAGATGTAGAATTGGGACTTTGGCAGGGAAGTTATCAAAATCAAGAAATGCTTTGGCTGCGGTGGTGGGATTCGCAGGGGAATTTGCTGTTAATTGGCTCCGAACAAGTTAAAATTGAGCGGGCTAGAACCGAGCAAGAACGGCAAAGAGCCGAACAAGAACGGCAAAGGGCCGAACGAGCAGAGCGAAAAGCCGCTCAGTTAGCGGAGCGGCTGCGATCGATGGGAATCGATCCCGATGCTGAGGATTGATATCAAAGTCCGATCGTAGTAGATACCGAGCCGGTGCGTCGCGATCGACAATAGACCTCTTGCAAAAATAATTAGAACGGGCAAGATGCCCGTTCCACAAGAAAAAATAACTCTTGTGGAACGGG
>NZ_JAUBWA010000147.1:0-14740 GCF_036702825.1 Microcoleus sp. A003_D6
ATAAAGAAGTCAACTTTTCACTATTTATACCGTTTGGCATCCACCAATGTGGTCACTATAATAATACGCTCAGCTCGGAAACCACGGCGTTTAATTCGCAGGCATACTTCTCGGACGATAAAACTAGACGGTAATGCCTCGAATTCCTCAATAGTCATATGTTGGGACACTGTTGGGGCTTATTCCAGACGACTTTGCGATCGCCAATTCCCAACTTCTTTCCCCGTCTAAAGTCAGTTTTACTGAGATGATTTTTCCGAAAAACAGCATCGGCGCCTCGCTCTTTTACTAAGACTAAATCGACATAATTACCATAAGCTTGATCCGCCAATATCACATCGTCGGGGGCTAAATTTGCATAAATTAAACGGCTCATCACAATCTCACTGCTTGCTAAGGAAGCTATGCCAGCAGATACCACAGCCCCTGTCACCAATGAAAAGAGTACCACCATTTTAGCGATGGGAAATCCACACCCTGGTTTTTGATTGCTGTGTTGCGGATACTCGGCTTGATTTTCAGCAGTATCACTCATCAACACTGTTGTCCCATCTAGTACCCGCACTCGTCGTCCACACCATTGTTGTTCTGTTGGAACTTGCTTTTCTAATTCCTCTGCCACGAATGGTACTAACTGTTCAACAAGTCTCGACGGTAGTCGTCCACGAGCTTTACTGTATGCCCCTGTATCTGAAGAAGGAGGCACCGCCCCGGCTGCACTCAGCCAGATGCCCATACGCTTCACGGCTTGACTCAAACTTTTGTCTGGATCTAGCACCTGGGATATCATCGCCCATAAGGTCACTATCGGTGTGTAGACGCTGCTGTAATACCTCACATTCTCATTCGCTAGAAGCTCTTGGACTTTAGACTCTGGTAGCAGTCCCTCCCACGGCAAAGCAATGCTCTGCAAAAATTGTTGTTTGAGAATAGACGCACGATTTGGCATTGCCGGGAGAGAGATTTTTGTGTTTGTAAGGCAATGATCTATATATATATTGCCTTACAGATTTTTTTTGCTCACTTTTTCAGTGCCATTGCACTAAAGTCCTGACTACGAACCGAGGCTGTAATCGCCATTATTCAACAAATCGAACTTAAAATCAATTCATAAATTCAGAATCTTAAATTCATAAAAGTCATAATTAGAGAAAATTTTCTCGATACTGCATAATTGTTACAGGAATTCTGAATAAAATTTTAGCTAACTGAGACAAACCGAACTTGAATTTAAGCGACTGCGGCAATTCTTGTACGGAAACTTCTACGAAGCCAAAGCGAGTATAAAATGATGCGAGCCGCTTTCCCAAACATTCTAAATATAGCGGTTCTGTAGCTTGTTCAATTAAATATTTTGTGAGGTAGCTTCCCAAACCTCGATCGCGCCAATCTTTCGCCACCACCAAACTGCCCAATTCTTGCGCGCCCGCAAAGTTCCGCAACTGTCCGCAAGCTGCCAATTTTCCCTCGCATTCGATGACCCAGAATTGCTGCCAGCGCAACTGAGTTGGATCGAGTTTTGCGCTCCAAACTAACATTCTAATTGATTTAATATCTTGCTCCGACGCTTGGCGTAGAACGCATTCTTGGGGTAAGGAAACAGGAATTTCAGTCATTAGTTATAGTTGGAAACTACAGCAGCAATTCGTTTGAAAATGCGGAATACCTCGTAAAAGTCCTGGGCGCGATCGATTACGAACTCATAAGATAAAGCGTACTGCGGAGTGTCTTGTTTAATCAATTTAAGGAATCTGAAGTTGCTGCCATTTGTCAGAAGCCCAAAAGTTGGTCTGTCTGGATTGGGGTTACTCAGCATATAAAAGAGTAGCTGGGGAAGTCCTGCCTCAAGGGAGTATTGAGCTCGCTTGGCTTCGATCGCCACAACCCAAAAAGATTCAATTAAAAGCAGAATATCAATGCTTCCTCTGACAAGTATACCTTCATCCACCGTAAGAAGTTCCACCGATTTTTCGGACTCTATGTGAAACGGAGTTAGGAAAAAATCTGCTAAAAATAGCAAGGGAGCCAGTACCACCATTTTCACGGTATCTTCTATCATGGGGTACTGGGCACTGTTAATATAGCCAACCTTTATTTTGTCTAGATATCGCTTTTCTTCATCAGTAATTTCTGGTAAATCGTCAATCCATTCTCGGAAAAATTGCTCGTCTTCAGACAACTGTAGATTAAATTTTGTTTTGACATCGCGCAGTGTGAGTGTTTTGGCTTGAATTGATTGTGTCATAGTTTTCAGTAGCTATTTGCTAGCTGGTGTTGATTGTAGCATATCAACTGTCGATCGCCCCCAGCAACACCTCCGCACCAAACCGCACCGGATCGGTACAAGGCAATCCCGTTTCTGCTTGCATTTCAGCTATTGCTAACAGCGCATCTGCCTCATTTAAGTGATGAGTATTGAGGGCGATCGCGCTGACTTTTGCCCCAACAAAAGCACCCGCAGCCGCCGCCACCATTTCGTACAATTCAGCCACTTTCGATAACCTGGGAATTGCTACGTGCGGGTGATGGCGAAGGTGAATTTGTCCGGCTCGGTGCGCTAAAATTAAGTGAGTTGGCTGCGTACCCCGCAACAGCGGCAGAGTCGCCGTCGAACCCGGATGCAGTAGCGAACCTTGCCCTTCTACGTGCAGAATATCGCATTCAGAACCCAATTTTATCACCGCTTTTTCGACAGCACCGGCAGCGAAATCAACTCGCACTGCATCCAAAGGAATGCCGTCATTTCCGATCATTAAACCCGTTTGTCCGGTTGCTAAAAATTTGGAACGCAAACCCCGCTGCAAGCAAGTGCGGTTGAGTTCTAAACTGGTTGACATTTTGCCAACGCTCATATCTGTGCCGACAGTTAATACGCGGCGGCAGCTTAATTTAGCGGCGGCAGCAGAGGCGATCGCCCCGATATTTTCTGGTTCCTGACGCACGTCCCAAATCCACTGATTTTCAGTTAAAGGCACTGTTATCAGAGGTGCAATTTTGGTGTGCAAACCGTTGACAACTGACAAACCGGCTGCTACGGCTTGATGAATTTCTGCCATCCATTCCGCAGGCAAAACACCGCCGGAAGGAGCAATTCCAATTAGCAGAATATCCGGCGCAAATTGCAGTGCTTCTACAACGGAAGCAACTATCGGTACTTGTTGAGGAATGCCAGTTAATTCCGGCAAAGATTGTCCCGGACATTGGCTGTCAATTACTGCTACAATTTCTGCTTCGCTGTAGCGCAAAAAAGCTAAGCCTGTTTTGCCGGAATGGCCGAGAATTCCATCGTGCAGCAAAATTGCAACTTTGCCATTTTTGATGGGATAGTTTGGAGTCATTGGTTCACTTTTAAGATAGGCGATTTTAGATTTTAGATTAGATTAGATCGAAAATCTAAAATCTAAAATCGATTGGGTGTTAGCTGTGATTGGGGTTCAGGGTAAGATCATTCGGATCTTCTCCCAATTCTCGCAATCTGGCCTCTAGTCGCGAGGCTCGCTGGCGTTCCTGTTCGGCTTGTTGTTGAGCGGCTTCGGCTTGTTGTTGAGCGGCTTCGGCTTGTTGTTGAGCGGCTTCCTCTGGCAACAAAATTAGATTGCCGGATTCGTCGTAAAAACGCACCCAGACTGCTGGTTCTCGATCGACAATTCCTTCCCAAGTACCCAACCAAAAACCTAACGTTTCGCACCACAGCCAACCCCGCTCGTTGGGCACTAACGGCTGATAGCGCAGGTTGCCATCTAAACGCCATCCTTGCAAAGAATTCGGATCGAAAGGATCGAAAACAAAGTAATCAGGCGTTCTAAAAATCTGTTCGTAAATATCCTTTTTTTTGCCTATATCCTGACTAGCAGTTGATGGTGACAACAATTCCAAAATGATATCCGGGTAACGTCCATTTTCATCCCAAACTACCCAACCTTGTCGGGAAGTAGTGCCGTCAACACCCAACACAGCGAAAAAATCCGGCCCTCTAAAATCCTGATTCCGAACCTGTTTAACGCTGTAATAAATAAACATATTACCACCGACAAAAAAATCGTTTCGGTGAGCTAAACCTTGTTCTAAGGAACGGATTAAAACAGTCATTGCTATACGGTGGCGGTTGCTTTCCATTTCTGCACCATCATCAAAAATTAAATCAGTCGGCGGCTTGTGTTTTTCAAAGAAAAGCTTGGCTTCTCGATCGATTCCCTGTCCTATTGATTCTACTGGTATCATACTATCTCCAGATTTGTTTTGAGCGATACTTCTATTCTACAATGTCAATTCGCCGAACTCCCAATCCCGATCGCCCATTTGGCAGCAAACACCCATTTTCTATGGTTGCACCGGTGAAAGGATCGTCTATTAAATTTAAGTGACTGTCCAAATCCAAATAGTCAGCTAGGGGTGAAAGTTGTGCTGCTGCTGTATTTGCGATCGCGCTATCGGAATAGCAGCCGAACATCACTTGCAAATTGCAGGCTTTTGCTGCGTGAATCATCCGCATTGCTTCGGTCAATCCGCCTGACTTCATCATTTTGATATTAATGCCGTGGAAGCAGTGCGCCAACTTAGGTATATCGGAACTATTAAAGCAACTTTCATCGGCAAAAATTGGCAAGGGCGATTGACGGTACAGTTCTGAGAATTCCTCCATATCTGCGAGGGGTGAAAGCGGCTGTTCGACATAATTTATCTTGTATTTTTCCAGCCAGTGACACATCTCGGCTGCATCTCTTAAACTCCAACCGCCGTTAGCATCTACACTGATTTGAATGTTAGCTGGTGCTTCGTCTAGCACTGCTATTAACATAGCTTTGTCGGCTGCGATTCCTTCTGGATTTCCTAATTTGATCTTGACGGCGCGGTATTTGATGCTTGCTGGATCTGTCGCATCTTTACCAAACCAATCGCGCACTCTTTCTCTTGCACCAGACGGCGAATTAATGCCGATTGTGACCGAGGTGGGGACGGTGCGCGATCGATCTAAGCCCCACATTTTCCACAGCGGCAAGCCTGCTTTTTTGCCCAGCCAGTCGTGCATTGCCATGTCGATGCCGGCGCGGGCGGCTGAGGGTAAGTTGACCTCTGTTAATACTTGTTCGATTTTTTGGCGATCGAACGGGGTAAACTTTTCTAGCAGCGGTGCAACTTCCTGCAATGCGGCTAGCAGAATTTCGGTAGTTTGGGGTCTAGAACCTGTGGAAAATGGCGAAGCTTCTCCCCAACCTTCGAGGCCTTCGTGTTCTAGCTTCACCCATAAATTGGTACTTTGGGCTGTTGTACCGCGGCTGATGGTAAGGGCAAACCGCTTGCGGACAGTGAAGGTTTCAAT
Organism: Microcoleus sp. A003_D6; assembly: GCF_036702825.1. Lineage (NCBI taxonomy): Bacteria > Bacillati > Cyanobacteriota > Cyanophyceae > Oscillatoriales > Microcoleaceae > Microcoleus > Microcoleus sp. A003_D6. The sequence continues at coordinate 5,321 of NZ_JAUBWA010000147.1, forward strand.
TTGAATGCGCATTGTCAGCGATCGGTGATTTTTTGTAGATAAAAATCGGAGGTGGCGGATTGCGCCGATCTTCCCATTTTTAACTTTTTACTTTATAGTTTTATTTTGCTTGTTCTAGTTTATCAAAAAGTTGATGCAATTCCTGATTTCTGTTTCGCCGAAGAGAGTTGCGTTCTCTCTCAGCCTTTGGGTGCTCTTCTTTGCTTTTGCTGGTTGCACTGTAAAAGTTTTGCGATACGTTTTTAACAATCGCGAACGCTGGATGAGTTTGTTTGATTTAGACGCAGAAATAAATTATCCTTCGTGGTACTCGTCATTTACTTTGCTGTTTTGCGGGATTTTGCTAGGTATTATTGCTGTTGCTAAGAAGAAGCAGGGCGATCGGTATTTTCGACACTGGAAAGCGCTGGCGTTCATCTTTGTATTTTTATCTTTAGATGAAAATTTGAGCCTGCACGAAATATTAATTATTAACGACTTGCGAAAGGCACTGCATTTAGGGGGATTTTTTTACTTCATTTGGGTAATTCCGGGGGCGATTTTTGTTGTGCTTACTGGGCTGGCTTATCTCAAGTTTCTCCTGCACCTACCCCGGAAAACCAGGGATTTTTTTCTATTGGCAGGCACGGTATATGTCGGTGGAGCGCTTGGCATGGAAATGGTTTGCGGCTATTATGCAGATGTGGCAGGTCAGCGAAACTTGATCTACGGTTTGATGGCTTCTGTTGAGGAAATTTTGGAAATGGTAGGGGTGATCGTATTCATTTACGCCCTGCTGTCTTACACCGGTTCCTATCTTGAAAATATTGATTTGCGGGTGAAGATAGTGGATAATCAAGAGAGGTAAAGTTGACGCTAGACCAAGATTATTAGGGCGGTTGAAATCGGAGACCTTATGACTATCTACTTCTACAACACTGGCAGCGAATACGGTAGTTTCTCTAACTTTTCCCGTCATGGATTCGAGTTAGACGGAGAATACTGGCCAACTAGCGAGCATTATTTTCAAGCACAAAAGTTTCCCGAAACGGCTAACTGCGACCAAATTCGCGAAGCAAAAACGCCGAAAGATGCAGCGAAAATGGGGCGCGATCGCTCTCGTCCCCTCCGCCCAGATTGGGAACAAGTCAAAGACGATATCATGCGAAAAGCTGTACTCCGAAAATTTGAAACTCATGCCGATATCCGCGAAATTTTACTCGCTACTGGCGATGAGGAAATAGTCGAAAATGCACCGGGAGATTACTATTGGGGTTGCGGGAAAAATGGCAGCGGCAAAAATATGTTGGGACAGATTTTAATGGAAGTGCGAGAGATTTTGCAAAAACGCACGTCAGAATAAAACAGAACTTAAATTTATTACGATAAAGCAGGACTTATTTAATCCTAAGTCCTGCAATCCTCCTAAGCGAGCATTTCCTCAATTTTCTTAAACAGCGAACTTAAAAATCGGTCTGAGCAACTGTCAAAACCTGTGCCAATCTCGTCAGGCTGTTCTAGTAGAGGGTTTCGCCTCTCCTCAGAGACTGCGAAGCAGGGGAAACGGTAAAAACCCTGCACCACTTTTTTTGTTTTAACAACTACTCTTAACCGGAATTAACTTTTATCGTCGCAAGTACAGCATTGTTAACCAGTCGCCTCCCTGACACCGTTCTCCTAAGATTGGCGATTGACAGGTAAAACCGCAAAACACCTGTTCTGGTTAAAATTTATTTTTTATTTATGCTGTATCTTTAATATTGTGTACGATTTGTGGAAACTGTTAGCTGTTGTACAGAATTCTTTACATTTTTGATTTATTTGGATACAATCGCGCCGATCTGCCGCAGTTGCTGTTGAATTCGGTTAAATTCTTTCTGTTCTTCGCTTAGCAAAGTATTGTCGATCGGCGATCGCATATCCCACTGCAATTCGGACAATAACAACAAACAGCCAGCCATAATTATTCCTGTGGTTAGATATTGCCAAGGTGCAACAAAAGTTAATAGAGGGATGCTAAATAAATGAGTTAGTCCGATCGCGATAAAAGTGCGCGATCGCAAACCGAGTCCCGTACAAAAATAGCCGATCGCGCTCAACCCCAACCACAAATCGCAAAGGTGCAGCAACAAACCTCCCCAACCGGCAAAAATACTGCAATCGGTCAGCACCAAACCAGTTATCATCAAAATCGCCCAAGAGTAAAGAATCCAGCTAACTCGCTCGACTCTTACCCAAAACAAAGTCAAAACAGCCATTCCCGCAGTGCCAATTAGAGTCAAAGTTGACCACAGAATCGCCTGAAAGCTCCAACTGATGGGGACAAACTGAGCCGTAAAAAAAATCCCCCCTGTCACCAAACCCCAAAGCAGAAAAGTTTGGTCGATGCGGGTATAAAGTCCCGAGAAAAGAGTAATATTTCCAATTTGCCAGCGGAGTTGCAACAGGCCTTCGCGGTCTTGTACGTCGAGATGTTCCTGTTTGCAGCGGATTAGGGGTTCGGAGGCGTTGAAAAAGGTCATCCAGTGTTGGGGAAAGTATGAAGTTTTGTGTATTGTAACAAGTCTTAAAGCATATTTTTCAGATTTTTTCTTGTTCCCCGGCTCAGCCTGGGGGCGTAGATTGGGAGGTTCTGCCTCCCGCGAGTCTAAGGCTTGCGAGGCAGAGGCTGCGTTAAGCTTTGGACTAACGCAGCCTTGAGATTTGAGTTCAAGCAAGTCTCCAATTCTTATCTTTTGGAGAATAAATGAAGGCAACATTCACAAGAATTGAGCCATCTTTTTTGCCTGTAGAGTAAATTTGCCACGTACCTGTGGGAACCTGCCGCAGATACGGTTTATTTTTCCTTAGCCGATCGTAGATTGAGCTTTTTGAGCATTTGGTATATTCGGCGGCACGTTCAACATTGCAGCCCATTTCCACCAAAACTGCGATCGGCTGGGTGAACAGATTGAGCTGTTCGCTGTTATAATTAGTCATCAGAAATCCTCGGTCTATATAGACCATAAACAACATGAGAGTCCTACTGGTTGCAGCCAGTGGCTCCCGAAAACTAATAAGCGATCGAAAGCGTCTCTAGTAAAAGCTAGGGGCGCTTGTTTGCTTGTTAAAGGCAGTCTAACACTGCTTTGCAAAATATACAAGAATATACACCAAATTTGACGTATCTTTTTTGAACCTATGGTAAATTAGACTTATAACTTTTCCAAGCCTTGTATAACAAGCATTTTCTCCTTCCCGGCTCTGCCTGGGGACGCTGATCCGGAGGCTCTGCCTCCTGTTTTCCTTCGCAACCGACGAGGCAGAGCCTCTAGATATCGGTTCCCAGGCTCTTCCGGGAAGTTGAATAAAAGAGCCGGGGAACCAGTTAAACCCAATAGATATTATGAAAAATACATTTATCTCTCGATTTACTCCTAGCTTGATGTCACCAGAAACCCTGGAAGCTATCTTAGTACAGCGTCACGCATTAGCAGAACGTTTAGTAGAGCTAATTCGGGTGAGCGCCCTAACAGATAACAAGCATTTTCAACTACTAATAGGGCCGCGCGGCATTGGCAAAACGCACTTGGTTTCACTGATTTATAATCGCGTAGCCAAGATGGAGGATTTGCAGGAGAAATTGCTAATTGCGTGGCTGCAGGAAGAAGAATGGGGGATTGCATCTTTTTTGGATTTATTGCGGGGAATATTCCGGGCAATTGCTAAAGGATATAAGAAGGCCGAATATCAAGCTGAGTTACATGATGATGTTGAAAAGCTTTATGATTTGTCGCCGGAGCAAGCTGAATTTAAGGCAGCAGAATTGCTGAGAGACTTTGTTGGCAAGCGGGTGCTGTTGTTGATTGTCGAAAATTTAGAGGACGTGTTTAGCGGCTTGGGGGATTTCGGGCAGAAGCAGTTGAGGGCGTATATTCAAAATTATTCATTTTTGACAATTTTGGCAACATCACAAAGTTTGTTTGATGGAGTCAAGCTCTCTAATAATCCTTTTTATAATTTTTTTGATTTACATGAATTAGATGAGTTTAAGCTCGATGATGCTGTAGCTTTATTAAATCATATTGCCAAGTTAGAAGGTAATAGTGACTTAGCATCTTTTATTCAAAGTCCAACAGGGCGCGATCGCATTAAAGTTGTGCATTACCTTTCTGGTGGCAGTCCTCGCGTCTACATTGTTTTTTCGGCTTTTCTGATGACTCGTGAATCGCTCGATAAATTGGTAGAACCGTTCATGGAGATGCTGGACAGCCTCACGCCATACTATCAGGATCGGATGAAATATTTATCAAATCAGCAGCGAAAGATTGTTGACTTTTTGTGCGATCGAGGTGGTGCAGCACCAGTAAAACAAATTGCTAAACGCTGTTTTATTGAGCAGCGAACTGTATCTAGCCAACTTAAAGATTTGCGAGATAAGGGTTATGTAAAAACTGAGGAGATTGGACGGGAATCGTGGTATGAATTGCGGGAACCATTGATGCGTTTTTGTCTGGAGGTAAAGAAGCAGCGAAATGAACCGATTCGATTAATTGTAGATTTTATTCGGCTTTGGTATACGCGGCAAGAATTGCAGCAGCGATTGGGATTGAGGATGGCGGAGGTTGATTTGGCGGAGAAAGAAAGTCATTTTATGTATCGGCAAGGTTTGAAACCGATTCCACCTGATGCTGTGATGGAACGAGAATATTATACGCGGGCGCTTGAGGCTATTGAGAGAAATGAGGAAGACCCGCGTCTGAAGGCTTATTTTGATGAAATTGGAAATTGTATCGAACTGAAAGACTATGTTTCGGCTTTAGAATATGCGGAAAAATTGGTAACAAGTCGGGGTGAGGCCAAGGATTGGGTACAAAAGGGACGCTGTTTAAATAGCCTGGAACGCTACGATGAAGCCTTAGAATCTTACGATCGGGCGCTCAAACTTGATGCTAATAATCAGTTGGCTTGGGCTAACCGAGGCTATGTACTCAACAAAATCAAACGCTATGAAGAAGCCTTAGTATCCTACGAGAGGGCGATCCAACTTGATACCAATTATCTGTGGGCTTGGGCTAATCGAGGGAGTGTACTCTACAACCTCAAACGCTATGATGAAGCATTAGCATCTTACGATAGGGAGATCGAACTTGATGCTAATAATCAGTTGGCTTGGGCTTTACGAGGCTATTTGCTCTACAATCTCAAACGCTATAATGAAGCTTTAGTATCTTACGATAGGGAGATCGAACTTGATGCTAATAATCAGTTGGCTTGGGCTAACCGAGGCTATGTACTCAACGACCTCAAACGCTATGAAGAAGCTTTAGAATCTTACGATATGGCGCTCAAACTTGATGCTAATAATCAGTCGGCTTGGGCTTTACGAGGCTATGTACTCTACAACCTCCAACGCTACGATGAAGCTTTAGAAGCTTACGATATGGCGCTCAAACTTGATGCTAATAATCTGCATTTTTGGGTTTTACGAGGCCTGGTACTCACCCACCTCAAATGCTACGATGAAGTTTTAGAATCTTACGATCGCGCGATCGAACTTGGTGATCAAGATTCCTCTGTCTTCTTCAACCGCGCAATGGCCATTCTCGGATTAAATCGCTGGGATGAAGGCATCGCCGCCTTAGACGACGCATTCCAACGCTTTGAACCAGACGATGAAGCTGAGGCGGAAGATGCCGATTTAATTATCCGCAACCTGTTCATCAACACGCACGATATAGCGATATCTCAAACTCGCATCACCAGCCTGATTGCAGTTTACAAAAAATACGAATATCTCTCAGTCTTAGGACAGGGAATTGTGCGAAACATCCCCGCGCTAATGTCAGAAATGGTAAGCGACAAAGCCACCCGCACTTGGTTAGAATTGTGGCGAGAATTAACCAGCAAATACGAAGAATTCCAAATTCCCATCCGCCTGCTGAATGCGGCTGTCCGCTATAAGGAAACCAAGGGCGACAGACGAGTTTTGCTAGAACTTCCCATTGAAGAACGCAATTTATTAGAACCGTTGGTGTCAACAAAACCAGAATAGGCGATTAGAAATTACGGTGACGATATCGGCCCCGGCGATTGGAAATCGCGGCTACACAAACGATGTCCGTCTCCGCGGACGGAAAAAAGGAAATTCAACCCGCGGAGGCGGGTTTTGTATGTGTAGACGCGGTTTCAACCGCCGGGTTTCTCCAACCCATGAACGTGGGTTTTGTTGAAATAGGTATAAAATAGAAATTGATGATACTAGCAAAGGACTCATCCCCATGACCGCAACAATTCCCACTAAAACCTCAGCAGAAATCATCTACCCCGACAGCGACGGCAAACCCATGTCAGACAATACCAAACAGTTTGAACTAATTGTCACCATTCAAGGCGGAATAGATGCTTTATACAAAGACAACGAAAATGTCTTTGTAGCAGGTGATTTGCTGTGGTATCCCGTCGAAGGCGATAACAAAACTCGCCAAGCACCTGATACGATGGTAGTGTTTGGCAGACCGAAAGGTTACAGAGGTTCCTACCAACAGTGGCTTGAAGATAATATCGCCCCGCAAGTTGTCTTTGAAATCCTCTCGCCGGGAAATCGGATGGGATTACTGTTTAAGCTGTTTAATTTCTACCAGGATTATGGAGTCGAAGAATATTATGTCTACAGTCCAGAGGATAATGAATTAATAGGTTGGCTGCGTTCTGATGGAAAACTAAACTATATTGAATTAATGGATGGTTGGGTGAGTCCGCGTTTGCAGATCCGTTTTCAAACTGCATCGGGAGACTTGGAAATTTATCGGCCTGATGGACAGAAGTTTTTGTCTTATGTGGAGTTGTCAAAACAAATGGAACAAGAACGGCAAGATAAAGAGTTAGCACAGCAAAAAGCCGATCGCCTTTCCGAGAAATTGCGAGAAATGGGCATCAATCCCGACGAAATCTGAACAACGTGCGATGATTTAATATACCTCTTCAGTCCGCGTCGGCGGGCTTCGTTTGTGTACGCGCGATTTCTATCGCCGTCTTATCTGAACCGTATTATATCAGCAACCAACTATGCAAAATCCCCGCCAAATAGCTTTTCTCGCACTCCGCGAAGTCCACCGTCGCGGTGCATTCGCAGATGCCGCACTCGATCGCGCTTTCGGCAATTCTCAACTCAACGACCTCGATCGGCGTTTAGTCACAGAATTAGTGTACGGTAGCGTTAGGAGAATGCGATCGATCGACTTCATCATCGACAAACTAGCCACAAAAAAATCCTCCCAACAACCGCCAGACCTCCGCACCATCCTGCATTTAGGCCTCTATCAACTCCAATATCTCAACAATATTCCCCCCTCCGCCGCCGTCAACACCACCGTTCAACTAGCAAAAGAAAATGGCTTTGCAGGACTCAGCAGTTTTGTCAACGGTTTGTTGCGGCAATACATCCGTTTAACAGAAACCGACTTAAACCCATTAACAATTACTAACTATAAATCATCAGTCGAACGCCTCGGAATTCTGCACAGCTTCCCCGAATGGCTGGTGAACTTGTGGATCGAACAAATAGGCGAAACCGAAACCGAACAACTCTGTGAATGGTTCAACCAATCCCCCACAATTGACCTGAGAATCAATCCCTTAAAAAGCTCGATCGCCCAAATCGAGACCGCCTTCCAAGCCCAGAACATCTCAACCAGCAGAATCCCCCATTTACCCCAAGCATTAAGACTAAATAGCAGCACCGGCGCAATCCAAAACCTTCCCGGATATAGCGAAGGTTGGTGGACAATCCAAGATAGTAGCGCTCAATTAGTCACCCATTTACTCGATCCACAGCCAGGGGAAATCATTATCGATGCCTGCGCTGCGCCCGGAGGGAAAACCACCCACAGCGCTGAATTAATGCAGGATACAGGCACTATTTACGCCTGCGACAAAACCGCTAGCAGACTTAAAAAACTTACTGAAAATGCCGATCGACTCCAGATGAAATCCATTAAAATTCATACCGGAGACAGCCGCCACTTCCCAGAATTTATCAACCTAGCAGACAGAGTATTATTAGACGCACCTTGTTCCGGCCTCGGAACCCTCCACCGCCGCGCCGACGCCCGCTGGCGCCACACGCCCGAAAACATTCAACAACAATCTCAACTGCAATCCGAATTGCTAGCAAATGCAGCGACATTTGTCAAGCCCGGCGGCATATTAGTGTATGCAACTTGCACAATTCATCCCTTGGAAAATGAAACAGTTATTCGATCGTTCTTAGACAGCAATCCTAACTGGCAAATAGAACCGCCAACAATTGATTTACCCGTACAGCCATCACCCGAAGGATGGGTGAAAGTTTGGCCGCACAGACATCACATGGACGGCTTTTTTATGGTGAGGCTAAAGCAATTGAAAAAGGAGTAAAGTCCAATGGCACTGAAAAAGTGAGCAAAAAAAATCTGTAAGGCAATATATATATAGATCATTGCCTTACAAACCAAAATATCTCTCTCCCGGCAATGCCAAATCGTGCGTGCATTCTCAAACAACAATTTTTGCCCTGGTTGCCTCACCTTGGGAGAAGCTGCTGCCAGAAAAGTTAGTCCATTCGCGAATAGCGAATGAGAAAATCACCTACTACCAAAGCATCTACACACCGATAGTCACCTTGTGGGCGATGGTATCCCAGGTACTCTCTCCCGACAAAAGCTTGAGTCAAGCCGTGAAGCGGATGAGTACGTGGCTCAGTGCGGCCGGAGTCAAGCCTCCTTCCTCTGACACCGGGGCATACAGTAAAGCTCGTAAACGACTACCATCCAAACTTGTTCAACAGTTAGTACCCATAGTCGCAGAAGCTCTAGAAGCGCAAGTTCCCATAGAACAACAATGGTGTGGACGACGGGTGCGGGTACTAGATGGGACAACAGTGTTGATGAGTGATACTGCTGCTAATCAAGCCGAGTATCCGCAACACAGCAATCAAAAACCTGGGTGTGGATTTCCCATAGCTAAAATGGTGGTACTCTTTTCATTGCTGACTGGGGCTGTGGTATCTGCTGGCATAGCATCCTTGGCAAGCAGTGAGATTGTGATGAGCCGTTTGATTTATGCAAATTTAGTCCCAGAGGATGTGATATTGGCGGATCAAGCTTATGGTAATTATGTCGATTTAGTCTTAGTAAAAGAGCGAGGCGCAGATGCTGTTTTTCGGAAAAATCATCTCCGTAAAACTGACTTTCGACGGGGAAAGAAGTTGGGAATTGGCGATCGCAAAGTCGTCTGGAATAAGCCCCGGCAGTGTCCCGACCACATGAATATTGAGGAATTCGAGGCATTACCTTCTAGTTTCATCGTCCGAGAAGTATGCCTGCGAATTAAACGCCGCGGCTGACGAGCTGAGCGTATTATTATAGTGACCACATTGGTGGATGCCAAACGGTATAAATAGTGAAAAGTTGACTTCTTTAT
>NZ_JAUBWA010000148.1:0-14699 GCF_036702825.1 Microcoleus sp. A003_D6
TCTTGGCAAAAGGATTGCGCCCGGAAACCCTAGTAATAGGGATATTAAGACCAAAATGTCTTAAGAATCCCCGTCGCTTTAGCGCGGGGAGTGTCAAGAGCGAAACATCCATTCAGAAACCGAAACCGAATTGATGACCCCGCGTGCGTAAGTCCTATAATTTCAACTCATTTTTTTTGCCCCACCTCTATCCTGTTAGAGGTGGGCTTAAATTTTTTTAGCAAAAATATCGTTACAGCCCGATGCCAGGCTAAACAAGCCCCAGAACCCTTGAGTTTTGTGCGTCTAGGACTGATTGAAGTCATATATTATTTTGTATCTATCTATACCTTTTGGTAGTTTCCGACAATAAAAATGTTATGTTTTAGTGAAATATAATGAATTAAAAGCGGAGATAATATGGCAAGCAACGAAAATCAGGGAAAGTTGCTCATTATTGGCGGCGCGGAAGACAAAGAGGGGGACTGCAAGATTCTGCGGGAATTCTTGCGCTGCGCCGGAGGCACTAAAGCCCGCATTGTAGTGATGACGGCTGCAACAAGCCTGCCGGGAGAAGTAGGAAATAATTACATCCGAGTGTTTGAGCGACTCGGCGCTGAAGATGTGCGAGTTATTGACACCCAGAAACCCGAAGATGCCAACAATCCAGATTATTTAGAAGCAATACAGCAAGCTACTGGCATATTCTTTACCGGCGGAGAGCAAGCCCGGATTATTAACTGCTTGAAAGACACCGTACTCGACGTCGCTATGCACAAACGCTACTCGGAAGGGATTATCATTGGCGGCACCAGTGCCGGCGCGGCGATGATGCCAGACATGATGATTATTGAAGGAGACTCCGAGACAAATCCCCGCGTTGAGGTGGTAGCAATGGGCCCGGGAATGGGTTTTCTTCCGGGAGTTGTCATCGACCAGCATTTCGCTCAGCGAGGTCGTCTGGGACGCTTAGTTACCGCACTCTTGCTGCAACCGGCCGTGTTGGGATTTGGTATTGACGAAAATACAGCTATTTTAGTCAGCGGTGACGAGTTGGAAGTTATTGGCGAAAGCGCTGTAACAATCATCGACGAGTCGGAAAAACTCCACGACAATATAGATGGACGGTTGAAGGATGAGGGTTTGGCGATTTGCGGCGCCAAGTTGCACATCCTCCCCCACGGATACCGGTTTAACTTGAAAACTCACCAGCCGGTGTTCGATAAGGTAACAACTACAGCAGACAGGGAAACGGCGATCGCCTAACTTACCGCTTCAACAAAGTATAGAGTAAAAAAACCGTTTCTGCGTCCACCACAAAAAAAGAAGAGGTGAAATCCTCTTCTTTTTTTGCTGCGGTTTCTAGTTTCTCAAGCACTTTTCTGTTGGTCAAAATACGACTGCTGCCCTTCTTCAGTCGAGATTAAATTCCACCCTTGATTTTTCAGCTTCTGAAATGTTGCCCATCCCTTAGAACCGTCCGGTTCCCGGTAGTCGGATGCAGCGAACTGCGGAAAAGCTGTATAAGGCCGCCACGCTTGACGGGCTTCGGTACGCAAGTGCAATATCAGTTCTCCATTGCCTCCGAGTCTGGGCAACCAACACATTTGTTTTAGCATTTTTAACACTCCAGAGTTTTACAGTAACGGTAATTCGCCAACATCCCAAATTAAACTTTTAGAACCCTAGAGCCGCTGCTCGGAATATCTAACGGGTAACAGGGAAGGATGAGATTTTCACTGATTACCAATTACTGAGGTAGCAGCAGTCGTTAAAGCTGATTTTGGTTCGGGAAAGTTGACCAGTGAAAGACTATAAAACAAGTGCGGCCAAGGCATAAGCAAAAATAATCATTGCTATTCTCGGCTCAAACTTTACTTAAAGTCGATCGCGCGAAAATCCAGTTGAATAAAGCATTCACTTTTCTGGTTTTCCTTGCCTTCCTATTACAAGCCGATCCTCCTCTTTTCCGCTTAAAAAGACATCTTTCTACAGTATTAGCTCTATCAGCTAAAAAATGTTTCTTTAGTTACATATATTAAATATTCATCACGATTTATCTAGTTATCAAAAGTTAAATTACTTTTCATAAACAGCGCTTAATAATTTTTAGTTACTTTAACTACATTTTTCATGTAAATCTGGTCTCCGGGTGCTGGTGCGCCGGACAGTGCACCTTACTAAATAGTTCGCGATCGCACTCCGACAAAGAAACCGGGTTTCCGCGAGAGCTCAACCACCAGGTTTTTTACCTAATCGGCAGGTTGCAACCTGTGTATCTTCGTCCATCAAACCGGGTTTCTGGACTCCAATGCGTCCAGGACTATAAATCAGAGAGTTTGGAAAATCCACTTGCAAAACTTCCAACCAGGCGAATAAACTGCAATGGTGTTTATTGAAAAATCAACCGAATCATCACTTGTTGGAATACTACAAACACAGGATGCGGCTGCGGGAAAACTTGCCGGCACTTTACACCAAAAATATTGAATTTTTCCACTAAAATGCCGAAGCAAAAGTGCGGGCTTACTACCCCTGGAGCGATGAGGTAACGCGATCTGTAGTGACCGCCAAATTTTCGGATACTTATCTATCTAATTACTGCATTCCTAACTTTCCGGCTGCGGGAACTTAGCAGGAGTGGATGTACGACAAAATCGGAGAAGTTGGGGAAGAATGCTTTAAGTTTGATTTGCCGGAATGGTCAGCGCAGGCATTGTTTGAGAGCAAGATAATTTATGTCTCCAGGCAGATGATCGGCGAAGTCGTACAACATTAAATTGGTATTTAGGACTGGCGCACCAAACTCAATCAACCGGGTTTTTCTATCGGGCGGATGGCTGGAACGATACTTTTTTGTAGAAAAATCCGGTTTTTGCGTCCAGGAATGCGATCGCAATTCCTGGTATTGAGAATAACAATTGCACGGCGACGTGCCAACTGTAAATTAACACAAACTTTTTGGGAGGACAAACTCAATGGGCTGGCTGAAAAGACTGTTTGGTTTAGAAAAACTTGAAAACCAACAAAATGTGCAAGCTCCTGCTTACCAAGCACCTGTAGCTCAATCTCAAGCTCCTGCTCAACCTGCTGCGAGCGCTCAGACAATCCCGCCGGAACGCATGGGATTGAATGGAGAATACGATCAAAGCGGTTTAGCTAAACGGGTGGCTCAGGCCTTCGATGCAAATCCTGATGTTGCGGATATTGAGACTGTTTATGTGGCTCAACTTGGTACTACCGTGGTTCTCAAAGGTACAGTTCCCGACCAGGAAATTGTTAACAAGTTGGTGACAATTGCTAAAGGTGTTAAGGGTGCAACTGGGGTGGAAACCGATCAAGTTACTGTCGGCTAGCGCGACGGTTGTTTCTAACTCACATCTTGCACCATTGTCAAGAAAAAGCTTTCCGGCCTGTTCCACAATAAAATTTATCTCTTGTGGAACAGGCTTTCCGGCCTGTTCCTGAGCAAGTAATTGAGAATAGACCTCTTGCAAAAATAACTAGGACGGGCTCTGGGGCCCATCCCACAAAATTTTTTTTCTTGTGGAATGGGCCGGAGAACCCGTTCCAGAATTTGATTAAAAGGATTTTTGCAAGAGGTCTAATGGTGCAACATCTCAGTTATAACGCAATACGGTTCAGTCAAGGAAAATTGTAGCGAAAAGGTTGGGCCGAGTGAAACGGAGGGTTCGTTCAGTCGTGTCCAACCCTAGCGCGATCTGCTTTGTTAGCACTAACTGAACCGTATTGGTTTATAACGGTTAACGGTTAACTGTTAACCGTTTTTTTGACTTATCTTGCTAGACCTAAAAAATATGACTGAGGAAACCTTAGAACCTAATAGCGGAAAATTAGAACGGAGTCTCGCGCAGGGCATTCAATCTTTGTATCGCTCTTTATTCGGACACCAAAGAGTCAGGCGCTCTGCAATCTTTTGGATAATAAATTGATAATTGCGAGCGAAAATGCTATTGGCTGAGAACGGTCAATCGATTTTAGATTTTAGATTTTAGATTTTAGAGGCGACCCCACGGATAAATGCGGGGGCTTGAGGATTTTCGATTTTCGATTTTGGATTGATTCCACGGATAAATGCGGGGGCTTGTACCATCAAGAAATTCTTGGTCAGGAAGATTTGGCTTCGCAGGTGCGATCGCAACTAGAATCTGTTCTGGAATTGCAACTGAAAGACTTAATAAAGGAGGTTTTGGGTGTGGGAGTGACTGATTTGCTCAGCGATGCGACTTTGGATACTGGCCGCACCGGAACGATCGCAATTTTAGAGTCTGCACCTAAAGTTCGCGATGCGAGTTCTAAGTCTAAAACTCAACCATAAACGGCTCGCTGATAGTGGAGGTGCTGGCGGATAATAGTTTCTAAATCCTTGATGTTAAAAGGTTTGGAAAGGTATTCAACGCAGCCGGCTTGGAGAATCCGATCGCGGTCTTCTGTTTTTGCTAATGCTGTGACAGCCACAATCGGAATGTGTATCAGTGCGGGGTTTTTTCTGATGCGCTTTACTACTTCTATACCGTCTAGATCCGGCAGGCAAATGTCGAGTACGATTAGGTCGGGAGATCGATCGACTGCTGCTGAAAGAGCTGCGTACCCGTCAACGGCTCTCACGCACTCGCAGCCGAACAAATCGAGTATTTGTGTCAGCAGCTCTAAGTTGTCGTGATTGTCATCAACCGCCAAAACTAAAGGACGGTTGTCAACCGGCGGTTGACCGCTATTTAAAGAAGATTTTAAATCCTTAATCAAATTCGGGTAGTACATAAATGGCGTGGGAAAAATGAGCGAAAAACGAGCGAAAAACGAGCGAAATATTTTTTTTCGGAGGCATGGCTCAAGTGGCACTCGGGCACTTGAAACAAATTGGCTCGTATTTGTAGCTCTCAGATGGCCAGTTTCCGGTATAACCAGATTGTACAATATCGTTCCAAGCAGGGGCAAAGACGACCGCAGTCGATCCATCCCGTAGCATCTGCTTAATTGTATGTATCGAGAGCGCAAATTACCAACTTAGGCGCTATAGGTGCGTCTGCCTTGGTCGCAACACGCGATAAATAGGGAAAATATTACCACTAAAGCATCCTCGCTTAATAGCATTGAAGAGTGGCGGCAGCTTTTCAGGATACTAACCAGATTACACCTGGCTTCGTCTACGTGGATCTACCTAAAGGAAGATTATCGCAGACACTTAAGTTTCACAACTTCCATCTGCTGAGAGATACTTGTTGCTCTGGTTTAGACTTCAATGTTTTTAAGTAGTAATTATCACAATTTTAGCAAGTAAAAAAATCAGTTTTTACTTGAGTTTTACCGGATATTAACCTAGGAGGTTTGGATGACAATTGCAATCAGAGACGACCTGACTTACATTTTGCTCAAACAGATTGGTAGCGCCCAAGGCAGGGGAGAGTCGGAAATTAGGAATGCAGCCGAAGAGTATGTCGGTCGTGATGTGCCGGAAGCGGAATTGCTGGGTCATTTGGACTACCTCAACCAAAGGGAATTTATCAAAGCGGAGTTTAGCGGGGAGCCTTACGGAGGGTCTGAGTTATTGCCGCCTTTAGTGGCATTTCAAGAAGCTGATTTAACCCAAAAAGGTCGCAAACTGTTGCAGAAAATGGAGACGAATCCTCCGAAGTCCCTGCATCAAGAAGGGTCAGCAGTTCCGATCGCCTCTAAGGATATGCCGTTTTTGGAAAAAGTGATGGTAAACGGTAACATGGAGGATATTTTTGATGCGCGGGACATTACTGAAGTGGTGTACCGGATCATGCGCGATGTGATGACAACAGAAGCCAGCGATCGCGTGGAAGCTGAACTGCACAAAGAAGTTTTACCGACGGAGGACAAAACCCTGCAAACAGAAATAGCCGACCTCTGGAAAGATACGAATCCGCTGGTAGGATTGCTCAGCCGGGTGCGTCAGCCTTTGCGCGGGCCTGCACCTGTGGGGATCGATGGCAATTTGTTTGCACGGAGGGTGGAACTAGAAGGCTCACTTCCTTCGGGAGTCAAACCGGAAACTGCGATCGCCGGTGTATTTTCAGCAACAAAGGATGAGTTGTCCGAGGAACGAATTCAGGAAATAGCGGGCTTTTTGCCCGACAGAATTCGGGGAATTTGGGAGTCGGCTTAACGCAATATTTCCGGGTATAAATACTTACAAGCCGGGTTGACGAACTCGCATTCTCCGCTTTTGAGTCAGAATGCTGTTTCGTCAACTCGGTTTTTCTATACCTATTGTGTGGTAGCTCTGTAATTAATTTGTAGTGAGGGCGAAAGTCCCGATCGAACTCGATCGGACTTTCGTCCTCACTACTGGTTCGATCGCTCCTTCCTTGCCTTGTAAATGCGGTGAGAAACCGGGTTTCTCACCGAAATTTGTCGAACAACCAGAAATATCCCTAGAAACCAAGTTTCTCGCTGCGTGGGTGGGTAAATATTAATAGATGTGGCGAAAATGTTGTAATCTATAATACAGGGCGAGTTAAAACAGTGGCTCGCAAAAATGCTGTCAACAGCCCTGGAGCTCTAAAGAGATGGCCCGCACAAAAGTTAGACAAATGTTACGATCGACTCTAGAACAAGAAATTTTACTCAATCGAATTACCAATCGCATCCGCAACTCGTTAGAACTGCAAGAAATCTTGACGACAACGGCACGAGAAATTCGCAGCTTTTTAGGGACCGATCGTGTAAAAGTTTATCGTTTTGGGGCTGACGGTAGCGGCGAGGTAATTGCTGAGTCCACCAACGGCGACAGCTTGCCATCTCTGCTTGGTTTGCGCTTTCCAGCAAGCGACATTCCCAACAGTTCTCGCGAAATGTTGCTCAAAGCCCGGCAGCGAGTGATTGTAGATGTGGAATTGAAGTATCAAACAATTAATCGGTTAGATTGTCCCGAAACCGGCAAAACTTTAGCAGTTGAAGATATTCGCTATTGTCCTGTAGAATCCTGTCACGCTGAATATCTTAAGGCTTTGGGGGCGCTTTCTTCTCTGACGGTGCCGATTTTGCATCAAAATCAGCTTTGGGGGCTGTTAGTCTCTCACCACAGCCAACCGAAACGGTTTAGCGATCGAGAATTGAAAATGGTGCAGTTGCTTGTCGATCAACTTTCAATTGCGATCGCCCAATCCTTTCTGCTGAGTCAAGCTAAAGCGCAAGCGCACGACGAAGCTGTTGTCAACCAAATTAGCAGTTTGCTGCACTCTCCTCTGGAACTAACCGAAATTCGGCAAGCAGTTCTCGAACAAACTGTCAAGCATTTGCGCGGTTCGGGAGGGCGACTGTACATTGCAGCCGAGTTTGGCGATCTGCCGGCTAAACTTTATACCTGCGGCCAGCAGCCCACGGACATCGACCTGGAACTCAGCCCGTTTTGGCAGCAGATCATGGGGTGTGCCAACCAAGACGATCGAGCAAAAACTGCTGATAATACCAGCCAATTAGGTATTTTTCAAAGTCTATATTCCCAGCATTACAGTTCAATTGATAAAAATATTTCCAGTTTGATCGTACCGCACTTGTACGCGATTTCCGATATTTCTAAAGAACCTGAACTCAAATCTTTATCTGCAAATTTTATCGCAGCTGACCTTCGGTCATTTTTGGCAGTACCGCTGCAATACCGCCAACAGTGCATCGGCTGTCTCACCGTTTTTCGCAGCGCCATAGAAACCGAAATTTTGTGGGCGGGCCGTACCAGTTCCGACGCCCGGATCGATCGCCCCCGACAGTCTTTTGCAGCTTGGAAAGAAATCAAAACCGCCCAAGCCCAACAGTGGAGCAGCGACGAACAGAAGCTAGCAAAATCTTTAGGCACTCACCTGTACATGGCTGCAATGCAGCGGCGCGTCGAGGCGATGATCCGACATCAAGCTTCTCACGACCAATTAACCGGTTTACCTAATAGATTGCTGTTTAATGAAAGGCTGTCTTTAGCTTTAGCTAACGCTCACCAAAACGCAGAAATGCTGGCGGTGATATTTCTAGATTTGGACAGATTTAAAAATGTTAACGATACTCTCGGCCATCCAGCGGGCGATTTGTTGCTGCAAGGTGTATCTCGGCGTTTGACTAACTGTTTGCGCGTGGGGGATTCGATTGCCCGTTGGGGCGGGGATGAATTTACTGTGCTGCTGTACAATATCAACAGCCCTGATGAAGCAACTAAAATTTGCAAGCTAATTATCCAGAGTTTAAGCAGTCCTTTTGATTTTGACGGTTTAGAACTTTATACTAAAGCTAGCTTGGGAATTGCTTTGGCTCCTTACGACGGAGAAGATGCAGAAACTTTGCTGAAAAATGCTGATGCTGCGATGTACAAAGCTAAACAGAAAGGGCGGAATAATTATCAGTTTTACACGCGGGCGATCGGCAGTAAAGTTTCCGAGGAACTTAACTTAGAAAATCATCTTTACAGAGCTCTGAAAAAATCCGAGTTTGTGCTGCACTATCAACCGCAAATCAACTTAAATACAGGCCAAATTGTCGGCATGGAAGCTCTGATTCGCTGGCAGCATCCCGAACGCGGTTTGATTGCTCCCGATCGATTTATTCCCTTAGCTGAGGAAACAGGATTAATCTGCCAAATGGACGAATGGGTGATGCGGACTGCTTGCTTGCAGAATCGAGCGTGGCAGTTACTGGGATTGCCGCCGATGCGGATAGCTGTGAATTTATCAGCCCGCCAGTTTCTGCAACCTAACACGGTACAAACCATCGCGGAAATTTTGTCAGAAACCGAGTTAAATCCCGAGTATTTAGAAATAGAAATTACCGAGAGCATTGCGATGACAGATGTGAATTTTACAGTGTCGGTATTGCGGCAGTTGCAGCAAATGGGAATTCACATTTCTCTGGACGATTTTGGCACCGGTTATTCTTCGCTGTGGTCTCTGAAAAACTTTCCGCTCAATAATTTAAAAATAGACAAATCCTTCGTGGCAGATTTGCAGGAGGGCAGCAGCGGCGCTACTATTGTGAAACTGGCGATCGCCTTGGGACAGGGCCTGAATTTACAGGTGATTGCTGAGGGAGTGGAAACAGCAGAACAGTTGGCATTTTTGCAGTCGCTGCATTGCGATATGGGTCAGGGTTACTTTTTTAGCAAACCAATACCGGTGGCTGCGGCAACCCAATTGTGCCTAGAAAATCAACCTGGGGAAATAAGGAGTTTAACTTAACAACGAGAAATATCGGTAGGGTGCGTGTAAAAAAGAAACTTCCTCGCAAGTAACATTAAATAAAGGTACGTTGTTGCGCTTCAGCGCTCTTTTAGAGATGAAAGAGCGCTGAAGCGCAACAACGTACCTAACTAAAAATTAACGCCTGTGCAACGCAAGTCTGATCTGGTTTGATTGTCGTTCGAGCGGGCGCGATCGGACAACTTACTGCCAGACAAACACTTTGGCTTCGTATTCCGGCAAGTCGATCATAATATTATGATCGCCCGATTCAATATCATAATTGCCCGTCCATTCGTGCCAAATTCCGTTTGCCGGGAAGTGGGGAACGCTGTAACCAGCTAGATAATTTTCCGACCAATTCACCACTACTACAACTCTCGAACCTTCATCGTTCCAGCGAGTGTAAGCAAAAACTTTCGAGTCGGGGTCTTCGTGGAAAAACTCGATGTTTTCTGTGTAAAGTGCTTGGTTATTTTTGCGCAGGTGAATCAAGCCTTTGTAGTATTCCCACAAACCTTTATTCATGTCATTTCCTAGCAGCGTCCAGTCAATTTTAGCTTGCTCGATTGTTTTGGCTTTGTATTCGCCAAATTCTTCGCCCATCCAAATCAGCGGTACGCCAACTGCTGTCATTAACACCACCGTTCCCAACTTCGCTCGCTTGAATGCTGCTTCATCCAAAATCCCGCGCGAACCCAATTCGGCAAAAAGGCGATCGTGGTCGTGATTGGTCAGATAATTCACTACATTCGTAGCACCCAAGTAACCTTGCCGCTTGCAGTCAATCACATCTTTGAGCTGTTCTAAATCAAAATTGTCGCCGCAGAGTTGTGGAATTATGGAGTGATAGAAACTGTCGTGCCAGCAGCCGTCCATCGGCCCGTCTAAATTCGTGATGCTGGGCTCGTCGGGAATGTATTCGGCAACGGCGTAAAATGGTTTGGGGCCGGCGACACTTTTGGCTTCTTGAACGACCCAGTGCATGAAATCGTAGTTAGCAATTTGTCGCGCTGCGTCGAAACGAATGCCGTCGAGATGATATTCTTGAATCCAGAAGCGGACTGTATCGCCAGCAAATCTGCGTGCGGGGAAAGTTTCTAAGTTTTCGTCGTAGAATTCGTAGTTAAATTCCGGGCCCCAATTGTTGTCTGGATCGCGGGGTTCGTGGTGATACCAATAATCGTGATCGATTTGAGTGAGGGGGCTCGACGCTTCCGAGTGGTTGTAAATCCCGTCCATGATGACGCGAATCCCGCGCCCGTGACACTCGTCTATCAGGTTTTTGAGTTCTTCTGTGGTTCCGTAGCTGGACTCGGCAGCGAAGAAGTAGCGGGGGTTGTAGCCCCAACTGTAGTCGCCCGGGTATTCTTTGAGGGGCATGAGTTCGATCGCGTTGATGCCGAGTTCGACTAGGTAATCGAGTTTTTCGACGACGTGCTTGTACTTGCCGCGGGCCAGCGGGTCTGCTTCGCCGCCGGAAAAGTCGGCAACGTGCATTTCGTAAATCACTAATTCCCGATCGGCCGGCAGCGGTTTGTCGTCGTGCTGCCACACGTAGGTATCGACAATGCGATCGCCATCTTTGATCCGAACAAGACCGTTTTGAGTAGGATCGTCGATGTCAGTCGCGTAGGGATCGACCACATCTACCCACCGATCTGCTTCCAGAAACCAGCTTTTCGACTGAACGCGAAATTTGTATTGATAAACGCCATCCTCCAACTCAACTCGCGTGCGGAAATAACCTTCTTCGTCCTTTTCCATCGGAATCTCTTCCCAATTAGAAAAAGAGCCAATCAAGGCAGCTCCTTTGTTGTAGGGAGCAAATAACTTGAATTCAATTGGAGCAGCCATAATACCTCTTTCTAAAATATTTCAGTAGCAGTTGATACTTTTAATTTTGCAAATTTAACCGGACTCAGCATCGCTCTGCGGATATAATTTCTTTAAGGCTTAACTATTCCTAAAAGTATGTTATTCTTGCCTCTGCCTGCGCCTTTTATGAAGTGATATCGCGCAATATTGGCAGTGCGAGCGAAATTTATCTAACTGGGGAGCGCTCAACAATAAGTATTAGTAATTAGATAGTTTTTTAGCATCTATCTTAAGGTAGATTTCCTTGTTAAAAGATTAAAAAAATATCTGTACTGGGATAGATGCGGCTTTAAAGTTTACCCTTTTTTTAACAAGAAACTATTCCTCGGCTGGTGCAGACTGCCTACCCTAATTTTTTGGTAACAATTAGTCAGTCGGTGTGCACTGCACACCCTAAATCAGTGGCCGTAAGGTGCGCGCAGCGCACCCTACTTTTAACTTGATTTTGCCTGATGATAATGCTTCATCCAACCAAGCCAGAACGCAGGGCGAGAACGGCCGCCTGAGTGCGATCGTCAGCGCACAGCTTGTTGAGAATATTGCGGACGTGAGTCTTGACTGTACCGACAGTAATGTAAAGCTTTTCGGCTATTGCAGCATTGCTGTAACCCTGCACGATCAGTTCCAAAACCTCTAATTCCCGCTCGGTTAAAGGGTAAGTCTCAATGATGTGACTGAACTCGGGTTCTGCGGCCTTAATTGTGACTCTTTTGCCCTCAGCCTTCGGTTCTTCCGGCGCTGACTCCTTAGTGCGAGCTTGTTTCAAAACGATGCGGGCGATCGCCGGGTCGATCCAAGAGTTACCTTCGTGAGTTACTTTTACTACATCCAACAACTGATCGAAGCTGATATCTTTCATGCAGTAAGAGTCAGCTCCGGCGGCAAAAGCTGCCAGAACTTCTTCTTCATTGTCCTGAAAAGTTAAAATCAAAATTTTGGTATCCGGATCGGACTCCGCTACGGATTTTTTGAACTTTTGTGTCAATTCAATGCCGTCAAAATCGGGCAAGCCAATGTCTACGATTGCCACGTCAGGTTTTGAAGACTGAAGCAGTTTCAATCCCTCTGTAGCGTTAGCTGCATCGCCGACAACTTCTATCGTGTCACGCTGTTGTAAAGCTGTGCGGATGCCGACTCTTGTCAGGTCGTGGTCTTCTATCAAAGCAACGCGAATTTTACTCATCTTTTTTCCAATAGTCCAGTAAACTTTAAAAATATCGTCAATTGACTCAGCCCAACTGAGTAAATTTGAGAAGGTGTCCTGATTTAGGGTTTGACAGGCCGCACATCTTTTTCAAGCATACTCATGCAGTCGCCAAGAAAGCAAGTTAATTTTCAAGTTATTTTGCGGCGATCGCCTGCACGAGCTTTCCTCCCCAGAGGTAAGCTCGAAGATGTTTTAACAGTTTAACTGAATTATGCCATTGTCCGCCCCTTGATAGAGGTAATGATACCAGTACCCAGATAAATTTAAAGTATAAAATTTTTTGATGCACATTGGTACGTCAAATCAATAAAGCTAGCAGCACGAGTCTTTAACCGGTGTTAGGGATCAAGTTCGATGCTTATTGATAAAACCTGTTATGACTCACTATCACGGCAATAACTCTTTTCGATTGGAGTTTTCCGACGCGGAAATATTACACAAAGTATGTGAAATAACATCCCCCCTACAGCAAGTTGGCGACCGCGAAACTCAGGACGATCGCCTGTTGGACACAATTCCTGACATAGTTTGGAAAGCAAATGCCGACGGCTGCGTGACTTATTTATGTCAGCGCTGGGAGGAGTACACGGGGGTACCAGCAGCAGCAGCTTTGGGTTTCGGGTATCTGGCGTGCGTCCACCCAGAAGACCGCCCTCGTCTGTTGGCGCGTAGCACGGGCGAGGGCCCGGCACCATCGCGCACTTCTGAGTTCCCACCGGAAAGTTACGAATTTCTATTTCGCCTGCGGACGCGAGAGGGCACTTACCGCTGGAACTTGGCCAGAGGAGCGCCCGTTAACTCAGACAATCACGAAGTTTTGGAGTGGGTGGGAACCTACAGAGATATGGACACGATCGAAAACACTCAAGCCGAGCACCAAGCAGAACCAGAATTTTGGCGCCATCAAGCGTGTTCGGAAGCTAACTTCAGAGCAGAAAATTTGTGCGAAGCCCGGACGGTAATGGACGCTGGGCAGGATTTACAGGCGATGGAGCGATTTATAAATGTGTTGAGCCAGCGCGCGGGTAACTTGCGCCAGTTGTTGCAAGCCATAGCGGACGCGACTGTCGAGGCGATCGCAGGAGCTGAATTTTGCCTGGTTGCGCTCCCCCAGAGCGATCGCAGCGGCCTCAAACTCAGCGCTGTCGGGGGCACCCAAAACTTTGCTCCGGGCAAAACTCCGCACGTCCAAGACAAGCTGCTGTGGAAAGCATTTGCGACGGGAGAGCCTGTACTGTGGCGGTCTGAGTCCGGCGGCTCGGTTCCGGCGGCGGCCTGTGCAGCGGCGATCGAGTCGGGGGAAAGCGGGCGTTTGGGCGTGTTGGCGATCGGCAACGGGAAAGACAGCACGGCTATTGACGGGGACTCTGTGCAACTGCTGGCGGTGATGGCAAAACAAGCTGCGATCGCTATTAACAGCGTGCGGGCGATCGAAAAATTAAAAAAGCAGGAACAGCTTTTAGACTTGCAAAACGAGCTGCTAATTCGCCAGCAGGAAGAACTGGAAAATCAGGGGCGGCGCATTCAACAGCAAAAATTGCAACTGCTAGAAGCAGCCAAGTTAAAATCGCAATTTTTGGGCATCATGTCCCACGAATTGCGAACTCCCATGAATTCGATTATCGGCTTTTCCCAATTGCTGCTGCGCCAGCACAAACAACTGCTGAGTGCCCAGCAAACAGACATGGTGGTGCGCATTTTAAATAACGGCAAAAACCTGCTAGTGCTGATTAATGATATCCTCGACCTCTCCAAAATCGAGAGCGGCCGCACACAATTAGAAACTGAAAAATTTGATTTAGCGGATTTAGTAATCGATGCCACCCGGGAGTTTGGAAATCAAGCCACTGACAAGAATGTAGCATTGTCCGTCAGCGCGTGCTTGCAGGATCGGTTGGTAGTTAATGACAAGTTGCGCCTGCGACAAGTTTTGGTCAATCTCATTTCCAACGCGGTTAAATTCACGCATCAGGGCAGCATTTCCATTGAGGTGCGGGAATTAAAGTGCGATCGGCTAATTATCACCGTTCGGGACACAGGAATCGGCATCTGTGAAACCCAGCTACCCCACATTTTCGACCAATTCCGCCAAGCAGACCAAACCACAACCCGCCAATATCCAGGCACCGGTTTAGGATTAGCTATTAGCGCCTATTTAGTCAAGATGATGAACGGCACAATCACGGTCGAAAGTCAACTCGAAAAAGGTTCAACATTTCGGATCGAATTCCCGCGAAAAATTCACCATAACAAGCTCAATTCCTGACTTCAAACATTTTTGATATTGATAGCAGAAAGAAGTTCGGCAACGGATTCGATTTCTTCGGATGTAACGGATGTCAAGGATAGAAGAGACCTCTTGCAAAAATAACTAGGACGGGCTCTCCGGCCCATCCCACAAAATTTTTTTTCTTGTGGAATGGGCATCT
>NZ_JAUBWA010000149.1:0-14150 GCF_036702825.1 Microcoleus sp. A003_D6
TAATTTTAATAATTTCAGAAATCGCGTATTAGCTTGTTTTTCTGATTAGATAAAATTATCACCACAAGTTCAGGAGAGCCATACAAGCTAATTTTTGTATAAATAAACAATCTTAACATACCGAACCAGTGGAACTAATCGACAGCATAATAATCTAAATATAAAATCCCAAATCTTAAATCAGTAAGATGCCATTACTTGAAATAGGAGATCCGGCTCCCTGGTTTTCCGTTCCTTCTACAAATAACCCCTTATTTCATTTCCAGACCGTTGGCGGTCGGCGAGTCGTGCTGTTTTTCTTTGGCAGCGCAGCTTTTGAACAAATCCAAGTTATCCTCAAAAGCTTTCAAGAGCTTTCAGAAGAATTCCAAATCTTGCAAGTACCGCGGTTCGGAGTGAGCGTTGATGCAGCAGACAAAGAACAAAACAGACTGACAACAATTGCTGCGTCATTCATCTTTTTTTGGGACTTGGATAAAACAGTTAGCCACCAGTACGGCGTTTGCCGAGATGTAGAACAAAATGGAACTGTTGGAGTTCATTATGCACCCCAAACTTTTGTTCTCAACGAAAACCTGCAAATAATTAATATTTTCCCGATCGCCGAACCGCACCAACACGCCCGGCAAGTATTGGATTTTATTAAAAATTTGCCCCCAATAGAGGAAGCCCGAGCAGCCACTCGCCACGCCCCGGTGCTGGTAATTCCTAACGTTTTGGACAAAGTTTTTTGCCGTAGTTTGATCGATATTTACAAAGCTGACGGTGGCAGTCCATCGGGCTTTATGAGGCAAATAGAGGGGAAAACTGTTGGCCTGCACGACGATAATTTTAAGAAACGCCGAGATTTCTTTATTAAAGACCCGGAATTGCAGCGACAATTGAGTGCGATTATTTTCCGCCGGGTGCGGCCGGAAGTAGAAAAAGCTTTCCAATTTACAATTACCAGGTTTGAACGGTATTTGATAAGTTGTTACGATGCCGAGAGTGGCGGTTATTTTCAGCCTCACCGCGACAATACGAGCAAAGGTACTTTGCACCGCCGGTTTGCGATGACGCTAAACTTGAATGTGGGGGAGTACACGGGGGGATTTTTACGGTTTCCAGAGTACGCGCCGCACGCTTATAAAGGCGATTCTGGGACGGCGATTATTTTTTCGTGTTCTTTGCTGCACGAAGCGACTTCGATGATTAGCGGCCAGCGTTTTGCTTTGCTGTCATTTTTCTACGGCGAGGAGGATGCCGAGGTGCGGAAAGCTAATTTCAAGTATGTTGCTGCTGATTCCGATTCCCGAATTGGAGAACCTGCGTGAGGAATGTCACTACCGTTGTACAAGTCCTAAAATAATTACAGGAGGTAGTTAGCAGTTAGCGACCAAACCTAATTACTAGCTACCGATCGCTAAATACTAAAATCGATCGCCATGAATTTCAAACTTCTAAGTTTAGCAGTATCGGGAATTTTAACGGTTGGGGTTGCAGCCAGCGCTGCTGCGGTTGTTACGGCGCCCCTTGGAGCGTCGGAGGCAGATTTAACGGAATTTAACTCGGTGCACGGACAAGGTGCGATCGCCCAAAATGTCGAAGAACAAACCAATATTCGGGTCTACGAAAAGGCCAGTCCGGCCGTTGTTACCGTCGATACAGATAAATCTAACGGCAGCGGCACAATTATCAGCCCCGACGGCATGGTTTTAACCAACGCCCACGTTGTGTCCGCCGGCGGTACCGTCAATATCATTTTGTCAGACGGCAGAAAACTTGTCGCCGATGTCGTCGGATTCGGCGAAGAAGGTCTAGACTTAGCCGTGGTTAAGATTCGCAATCAAAACAATTTGCCCACAATTCCTTTAGCCCCCCCAGGTTCGGTGAAAGTCGGGCAACAAGCATTTGCGATCGGCAATCCATTCGGTCAATTTCAAGGTACTTTTACAGTCGGAATCGTCAGCCGCATCGACTTGCAGCAGGGCTTAATTCAAACTGACGCCGCCATCAATCCCGGCAATTCTGGAGGGCCGCTGCTCAACAGTTCAGGAGAATTAATCGGCGTCAATACTTCTATTTTTACTCGCGGTCGGGGCGGAGGCAGTATCGGTATCGGTTTTGCAATTTCAGCAGACAAAGTACCCGCTTTCCTGACAGCGGTGCGAGAAGGGCGAGCTCCCCGCGTGGCTCAAGCCCGATCGCCCTTTGGCAACAAATCACCTGAAAAAGTTCCGTTAAACGGGCCCGCCGTCAGCGGTAAACTCACCGACAAGTCTAGCGTTCTGCCCACCGACAACAGCTTTTTTGACCTCTACTCCTTTGAGGGAAAAGCGGGCCAGGAAATCACAATAGAAATGAAAAGTCAAGAGATCGATGCTTATTTAATTTTGCTCGGCCCCAACCAGCGCGAAATCGCTCAAGATGACGACGGGGCCGGCAGTAAAGACGCCAGAATTAGAGTCAGGCTGCCAGCAGACGGGACTTACACGTTAGTGGCAAATTCCTACGAAGCTAGGCAGTCGGGGGCTTATACGTTAGAACTGAAAGCGAGTGCTCCTACCGAGCCTTCTCGGGCGATTTTGGAAGAAGAAGGCGCTTTAGCCGCAGGCGGCCCAGTATTGCCGTCTGACAACAGTCTGTATCGCGAGTATACTTTTGAAGGTCGATCGGGTCAGTCTGTAGCCATTTCCCTCGAAAGTACAGATTTCGATCCCTATGTGGCTATCTTTGGCCCTAACGGCCGATTAGTGGCAGAAAATGACGATGCGAGCGATTCCACTAAAAATTCGTTTCTCACCGTTACTTTGCCCGCTACGGGTCGCTATCGCGTAATTGTCAATGCTTATGATGCTTCGGGTCGGGGTCGTTACACTCTAACTGTCCGTTGAAAATGGGTAATTGGTAATGGGTAATTGGGAATTGGGAATTGGTCGAATTATTGTGCTTCCTGCTTCCGTGCATTCATTAAATCCGTTACAGAATCCGTTGCCGAACTTCCTTCTTCCATCCGTTAAATCCGTTACAGAATCCGTTGCCGAACTTCTTTCTTCTTTGCAAATCGAGGTAATTCATGCGTCAAGTTAGATTTTGGGCGATCGCGCCAATTGCTCTACTAGCTACTTTTTATGGCAAACCGACTCTCTCCCTGCCACTTTCAAATTCAAGTGGAGTTGCTAACAGCAGTTCCACTCTAATTTCAGCAGAATTTCCTCAAAATTCACCTGATGCCACGCTGGCTGGCAAGGCTGTTTTAGCTCAAGCAAGCCCCAAGCCGTCGCCATCTCCACAGAGTTCGCCAACTCAGAGCCCAACAGTACAACCTTCGCCGAGTCCTGCTGGGGGCTCGTCTAAAGTCATTTTAGAGCAAAACGGAGAACTCACCCCTGCTAAGTCTTCTGTACTGCCCTCGGACAGCAGTTTGTACGACGAGTATACCTTTGAAGGCACTCAGGGTCAGAAAGTGCTTGTTACCGTAGAAAGTAGCGAGTTTGATACTTATCTCGCTATTTTCAACTCCCAGGGCGAGCTACTTGCAGAAAATGATGATGCCACGCAGCAAAATTCCAATTCTGAGCTTACTGTTACCTTGTCTGCGAACGGTCGCTACCGCGTCATTGTCAATGCTTACGATCCGCCTCCAAAAGGTAGAGGCAAGTACAGTTTGACCGTCCGCGAAACAACTGGAAATTAGTCTGAACGAAACTTCCGAGTCAGGACACGGCAATGCCGTGTCCCGATAATTATAGGACGATCGCACTACAAGCAACTACTATCCACTTTGGTAAATTCATATGTTTGTATGCCACTATAAATGTTATAATCTTGTACTTTTAATTTTATAAACTCTATTTTAAATAACTCTTAAAAGTAGAATGGAAGCTGAAAGAGCGATTTTAAATAACTCTTAAAGGTAGAATGGAAGCTGAAAGAGCGATAAATTTTCAACTTCCATTCTTGATTTTGATTAATTTAACGCAGACCCAGCCAGGTAAAAAAATCCTGGCGGGTGAAGAATTCTAGCAGCAAAAGTCCCACGAATCCCACCATCGCAAATCGTCCGTTGATTTGTTCTGCATAGGCATTCCACCCAAAGGCTGGTTCTGGTTTTGGGGTATTTGGGGCTGTCGGTTTTGGTGATGGAGGAGTTTTAGCAGTCATTTAAAAGTTTTGAGTTTTGAGTTTTGAGTAGTGACTTTTGGGAAGCTTTGCGATCGCACAACTTCTAATTTACAAGAGAAATGACAGCCGATCGCTAATCTGCTGAC
This sequence comes from Microcoleus sp. A003_D6, assembly GCF_036702825.1. Taxonomy (NCBI): domain Bacteria; kingdom Bacillati; phylum Cyanobacteriota; class Cyanophyceae; order Oscillatoriales; family Microcoleaceae; genus Microcoleus; species Microcoleus sp. A003_D6. The sequence goes on from NZ_JAUBWA010000149.1 coordinate 4,251, forward strand.
TTTTCTAAACTTTGAACCGATTCGATCAGATTTCGCACGGTTTCAGTACCTTCTGAAGGCTCAAAAAACAGCGGGAACTTGCCGCGAGCGATCATTCTCAAACCCAACGGGCCCAGACTCAGCAAACCTTTAACGTCGCGGAAGTAGTTTCCTACTACTTCGATGCCAAATTTGCGCTCATCTATCCAGCCGCCTTCTTTGACGAGATCGATTAAGACTTTGCGGTGGCGGATCGATCGGCTGGCTTGGTCGTCTTTGCGATCGAGAATCTCTTGTTTAATCTTACCAATTTGATCCATCGGCGCAACTTCCATCGGACAAACCGAGTTGCAGTAGTAACAGCGCGTGCATCCCCAGACGCCTGCGGTGCCTTCGTTGTATTTTTCGAGCCGATTTTCGGTTTCGCTGTCGCGGGAGTCGGCGATCGTGCGGTAAGCTTTGGCGAGGGCGTGGGGGCCGACAAATTCCGGGTTGACTTCGCGGGCGTTGCACTCAGAATAGCAGGCGCCGCAGAGGATGCAGTTGCCGGTTTGGTCGAGTTTCGATCGCTCTTCTGGAGTTTGCAGAAATTCCCGTTCGGGAATTGCTCGCGAGGCGGTACTGACATAGGGTTCAACTGCTTCGAGGTTGTCCCAAAAACTCGTCATGTCAACAACCAAATCTTTAATTACCGGCATATTTCCCATTGGGGCGACAGTAATTTCTGGGATAAAGTCGATCGGCTTTTCTGCTGAGCTGGCATGGGCTATTTTTTGCAGTCTGGCGAGTTCGCTGCCGACATTTTCTTTGCAAGCTAATGCCGATCGGCCGTTAATCCGCATAGAACAACTGCCGCAAATTGTATTGCGGCAATTTTTGCGAAAAGCTAAAGTGCCGTCCTGTTCCCACTTGATGCTGTTGAGGCAGTCGAGGATGGTATTGCTCTCATCCACGTCTAGGGTGTAAGCGTGAACGCGGGGAGCCTCGTTTTGATTTTGGCGGACTACGTTAAAGCGGACTTGCATATTTTGACTGAGGAATTTAGTATCTATTTTAAGCTGAATTTTCTGCTTCCATAGAAAGCTATTTTTTAACAACTACCTAAAGTAAGAGATTTAACCAGTTTTTATTATTGCTCGCTCAAAGGCACTAAGTCGCAAGTCATAAATCCTAAATTGTAACTTTTTTAAGCGGATTTTTTGAGATGTTAATAGAAGAGAAAAGTAATCGATCGCTGCAATTTGCGAGTCGGAGGTGCCTGATGTCCAGCTTGTTTGTATTAACTTTCATGTTTTCAACGCCGGCCTTTTGTCTGGGTCTGCTAAATCCTCAATGGGTGGGACAGGGAACTCGCAAGCGATCGGCTGCCTTGTACGGCGGGTTGATGGCAGTTTCGTTCGTTTTACTTGGGGTTACAGCACCTAAGCCGCCGCAACCAGTTTCCTCGGGGCTGCTGGCCTCAACAGAATTGGCAGAATTTAGGGTAAGCGCACCTTTACGCTGAACGTAGCTGGGTATGCATCTCACCAAAAAACGAGCGAGAAGCCCCTGGCTTTAGACATGGGGAGGAACGCGGCTGCGACTTCAGTCGCCTTGAATTAGAATCCATAGGAATAGCCATCTTTTTTGTGAATAGATTTACAATATTTATGACTAATTCCTGCTATTCTTCCCTTCATTGTGGCGATGTCGAACGAACCAGATGCACGGCAAAGGATTCGTCCGATATAAGAACCAACTTTTTTGCCGGCGGTGACAGATGCGTTGATAATATCGCCAGTTTGAAAACCGAAATGGATTTGTTTTTTCGACCTGTGTCGAATTGGAAAACCAAATTTATCTGTGCCACACATCTGTCGCGTACCGTGTCCTGCCGCTTTAATCAGTAGCGGTTGCAGAGTTAGCACTTTCAAATCTTCGACTTTGCCTACACAGGCAGCATCTAACCAGTGAGATTTGGGTAGCTGCAATCGAGTGCGATTGAATTTTGTTAAGCCACCGCTACCAGTAGAAACTGGTAAGCCAGTCAGGTGGAGCCGATTAAATAACGCCCAGCGAGTTGAATTGACTGCTGTTGCATCTTTTAAAGGACGTTTTGCTTGAGATAGAATCTTCTTCAAAATATCTGGCTTCTTAGATAGGAATTGCTCAATGTTTTGAGTTCCCTTACGAATATTACAATTCTCGCAAGCAAGGCAAAGATTAGAAATGCGATTAGAACCCCCCTTAGCTTTGGGATGAATATGTTCGACTTGTAATGGTGTATTCGTAACCCCACAGTAAGCGCACGTTCTATCCCATTTGTTCAGCAAATATTCGCGGATCTCGTAGCCACATAAGACACCTTGCTGGTACTCCACTCCGCTAATTTCTGGGTTTTCTAGTTGTTGTAAGTCGAATCGCACAAGCTCTTGAACAACAGAAGTAATTGGCGCAATTTTTATCAACTTAGTTACCCATGTCAGGGTTGTTTCGACACGATGCTGTAGACTTGGAGCTAGCCATTTTTTAGGACGAATTCTATTTAGAAACCTTGCTTTTCGATAACGAGTATGGCGACTTCTCCTGCCTTTACGCAGTGAACGGCGAGACTCCAAACTGGCTTTAATTGACTGACCTCGATGAGTTAATTCTGCACCAAAGATTACATTTTTTCCTTGGACTAATGCAATTCCCGTAGTTTTGGAGCCAGGGTCTAACTTGATAGTGATTGGCTCCTGTGGTTCTACTATCTCTACCTTGAGAATTATCGTGAATGGATATTTTTTGAAAACAGCAGCTTTGCCAGTGGTTAACAATTTACGAGCCATCCCTGGGCGGATTGGATTGAGCGGTCGTTTGTGGGTATCAAGCACAAAAATGAAATTAGACATAAAGTCCTCCATTGCTGGGTAAAGTTCGCTTCGAGAATGTTTTATGAGCTTGTTATGCCAAAAGCACTGGTTTAACCCCCGTTAAGCCTGTTTAACCTTTAGCGATAGAGCGGAAAACTAGCGACGCATTCTCCGGTATCATGACTCTAAAAACGTAGGTCTAATCCTGTCTCTGGTAAGGTTTGGGCTTTCTTCTCGAACCGCTCGAAACGAGCCGGACTTCCTAAAAGCCCCCGCTTTTAAGCGTGGGGTTCCTTACTTTTATGGCAGCGTTACGAGAAATTTTACCAGGACTTACGCCCGGTTGGGGCGAGAAACTTAGTTTTTTAAGAAAAATACTTGGTTCTACTCATTTACTGCAATTAAAAACCACGGTTTCTGGGCGTCGGAGTGCGATCGCGAACTGTAGGAAAAAGTCGCGGGTTTAGTAACGAGAAATACACTCATCAGCCGGGTTTCACCCGCTTAGGATATCCAGCGTTCTACTTTGTAAATCATAGGGATTTGGGATTGGGTCTACCGATAAAGAAGGAAGTTCACTTCTCAGGACTTACGCACAGAAATTAAAGAAATCGGGTTTTTTAAACAGATATCCTTCGTGCTTCACCTCGTATTTTGGTAAAAAAAACCCGGTTTCTGCGTCCTGGACTACTTCTATTTTTTACTGGTAAAGGTCGCTATGTTTAATTTTTTCGTCTTAAGCTTTCTATTGTCGATCCCTGCCTTCTTTCTGGGTATTGTTAATCCGAAATGGGTGGCCGCACCAACCCGCAAGCGATCGGTCGCGATGTACGGCGGGTTGATGGCGGCTTCGTTTGTACTTGTTGGCGTCACCGCATCTCCTCCGTCTCAGGAAGTTTCAATGGCGCTTCCGGCCCCAAGCGATCCGCTAGTATCATCTCAAGCCGCTAAGCCGTCACCGCTTTCGGTAGTGCAGACACCCAAGCCGGAGACTGTCAAGACAATATTATCAACACCGAAACTTGGCTTAGCGGAGACACCTGCACTTGCCAAACCAGAGCCCGATCGCAAATTGTCATCTTCAGTTAAATCTGTCGAAAGAACCGCAGAGATAGCTCTTGATACACAGCAGCCAAAGACAGATATCAAGAAAGTTATTTACGAGTCTTCTGAACCCAAGGTTAAAAGTGCCGATTTTCCGAGTTGCGTTAACTCGGATTGCAACTGTTCTGATTTTGCGACTCAAGCCCAAGCGCAGCGAGTTTTAGAGGCATATCCGGGCGATCCGTTTAAGCTCGATCGAGATAAAGACTCGATCGCTTGCGAAACATTGCCTTAGATTTACTCTGCCAAAAACCTCGGTTAATGCTTTGGATTTTTTCGGTGATTGTACCAATTGAAGAACGCAGATCGATCGGCTAAACTTGTGTAATTGTTGAGCTTGCGGTGCGGGTGCAGCTATGACTTACAGCTTGAGAATTGTCGATTTGCCAACGAGTGAACGGCCGCGGGAACGACTGATGGCGGGTGGCCCGAAAAGTTTGGCGACTGCGGAATTGATTGCGATTCTCCTGGGTACCGGTCAGGGGCCCGGCAAACTTTCCGCCGTCGGACTCGGACAGTATATTTTAAACCAGTTGAGTTTGCATTCGCGCGATCCTCTGGCTGTGCTACGCACTATTAGCGTTCAGGAGTTGACGCAGATTCACGGGATCGGCCCTGCTAAGGCAACTTCGATTTTGGCTGCGGTGGAGTTGGGGAAGCGGGTGTTTCAGTCGCGGCCGCCGGATATGGCGGTGGTTGACTCTCCGCAAGCGGCGGCGGATGCGCTGAGTCAGGATTTGATGTGGCAGTCTCAGGAGCGCTTTGCTGTGGTGCTGCTGGATGTGAAAAATCGGCTTCTGGGAACTCAGGTAATTACGATCGGCACAGCAACGGAAACTTTGGCTCACCCACGGGATATTTTTCGCGAGGTGATCCGCCAGGGGGCGACGCGGGCCATTATCTCGCACAATCACCCATCGGGGAGTGTGGAGCCTAGCCCGGAGGATATTGCTTTGACGCGACAGTTGCTGGCGGGAGCGCAGTTTTTGTCTATTCCGCTGCTGGATCACTTGATTTTAGGGAATGGCGAGTTTCGGAGCTTGCGGCAGACGACGACGCTTTGGGACGAGTATCCCCAGGGGGATTGAACTCTTATGCTTAACTAATGTGATGGCTGTCATTAGTTATTTGTATCTTTGGGCTCTCCAACGGCTGAATCAGCCGTGACAGCAGGCTAATTGTCAGGCTGGAGTCCCCAGCGAGAGCGTGTTTTGGCTGAATGTCGCTGCTGATACTTAGTTTCTAGCGCAACTCGGTTAATCTATTATAGGTAGGCTGAAGAGGTCGCTAATCCGATTTTTTTTAAGCATACTAAACGTATACTGAACCAGCACCTAAATAAATACCCAGTTATTAAGAAATTCTTAAGTGGGAACTAAAAGAAACGGTGTGGTGATAGGAGGAGAACGTGTTTCTGAGACTTGCAGAACAACACCGTAAATTCGTCCAAGATTTGGTAATGAACCTCCAAGCTTTAGCGATCGTGCTAGAGCGTAGGGGTTATCTGGCATCCTGCTACACTTGCGGCGGCCAGATGAACAGTGCCTCATTTATGGTCAGTTTGACGGACAACCATCTAATTCGATTTTTAGTTTCAGATTATGGCATCACTTGGACTGAGATGCGGGACGACCGCGAACTGATGAAACTCGAAGGTGCAGAAGCTATCAGTCAGTTACAAGAACTGGCAAATCTCGTAAAGTATCAAATCCAACCTTCGGAAGCTACTTTAACGACGGCGCAGCGAGTTTAGCGATTGCACGGTTCCTCCGAAGGCGACTTTCAGAAAGTCGGTGCTCAGATGCTGCAACCGAATCCCCAGCTCCTTTAGTTGAGAGAGTTCATCTAGGTGCACAGCGATGGCAGCTCAACAGACAAGGGTGCTTTCAGAAGCTGAGTCTAGCACTCAGTCGATCGAACGCTCATCTGTCAGACGGCATAGTTCATGCAAAAAGTGTCAAACTTAGAACCTTTAGTTTTTCGCAGCAGTTGATTCTCCCTTGAGAGTCATGGGCAAAATCTGGAAGTGCTACTTACTGCTCGTCGGCTGCGAAGTTAATTTTCCCCTTTGGCATTCAAAAGTCAAGGAATTAAAATTAACTTTGAGTAAGCAGGTAAAATTTAACATCCAGAGTGAAAATGAGGCTGTGAAGATTGGGCGAAAGGCAGCCCCGGGGTGTGAGGTGCGGGCGAATTGCATTTATTTTTGCTTTTCGATTTAGCCAATAAAGCTAACAATTAACTTGAAACAGCATCATTGCTGTAAAAATCTCACAGCCGGCTTTAGCCGGCTAAGTTTTGTGTAAATCTAGGCTTCTGGGCAATGTTTTGCTGTTAGGTTAAACGGCTCTTTGAAGTGTACGATCGCAGTTGCTACACTCATATTTTATAATATTTTAATGATTGCTCTGAAAATATTTATCGCGAAGTTAGGAATCTCAAGCAAATGGTAAATTTAAGCGAACTTCTAGAACCCATCGCCAGTCAATTTCGCAGTCTGGGAATTCCCGAACCGATTACCCATTGGGGACACCCTGTAATGATGGGGATCGTGGTGGTGGCGATGGGCAGTTTTGTCGGGTATACGGGATGGCAGGGACGTTTGGCCACCGATAAAGATATCGCACTAAAAAGTGGATCGGATCACCGCAAGCTTGCACCGTGGATGTTTCTGTTTCTAGCTTTGGGCTATACAGGCGGCTTGCTGTCGCTGGTGATGCAGCACCAGCCAGTCATGGAAAGCCCGCATTTTTGGACAGGTTCGGCAGTGCTGGTTTTGCTGGCTGTTGGCAGCTTGATTTCGCTAACGGGTTTTGGGGGCAATAAGCTAGCACTGCGAGCGGTTCACGCTTATTTAGGCACGACGGCTTTAGCACTTATGGTGTTGCACGCGGCTTTCGGTTTAAAATTGGGGCTGTCTATTTAGAAGAGGAAGAGGAAGGGGAAGGGAAAGAATTTCAGTTGACAGTTGACAGTTGACAGTTGACAGTTGACAGTTGACAGTTGACAGTTGACCTGGGATAGCGACCTCTACCTGGAAGGAAGAGGATTGAAGTAATGAATAATCTTCTTTTAATTTCTCCCGATCGGGGAGGGCTTTAAACCAATTCTTTCTGGTAAGGAAAGAAATTTTGCTATAACTTACGCACTCTTAGCCAGAAACCTGGTTTTTTACCCAAATTCACGGCGTTTAGCTTGTATACTCCGGTTGAAAAACCCGGTTTTTTTGGTAAGGAGTGCATAAGTCCCGCATCGGTTTCCCTGAAATATTCCCCCTCTAAAATACTAATTAATGAATCAAGCAACGGGTGTCATTTTCTGTCTGGCCTACATTTTGGGATTGATTTCTACAGCGGTTTCTTGGGGTAAATACGGGATACTTACTTTGGGAATAGCCGCCTCCGTCGCTGTGCCGAAATTGTTGCGAAAATTTGCTCGAAATTCTGTCAAAGTTACAAAAAAAAGACGCAGCAGAAAAAAAGAAAATGCTATTGAAGAACCCTTAAATGCGAGGGAAGAATTGAGTTTGTGGGAGATGCTGCCGAGATCGAAGTGGGTGTGGGCAGTTGCGGGTTTGGTTGCCTTTTTAGCTAGCGTTTATTTTGCAGTTCGATCGCCCCAACCGGCAATAGATGACATCAGCAAACTGATTCCGGCGGTTGGGAACACTCAAGAAGTGGCGGTGACAGTTCGCGGTAGAGTTGTCAGTACGCCGCGATTGACTCGATCGGGGCGATCGCAATTTTGGCTAGAAACAGATTTAGTTAGCGAAATAAACGGTGGCGAGGGAGGATCAGTTGTCAACCGCCCAGTATCCGGCAAACTCTACGTTACAGTGCCGCTGCTGCAAGCAACGGGTTTGTACGCCGACAATACGATCGCAGTTGTGGGATCGCTTTACAAACCGCAGCCGCCGTCGAATCCGGGGGCTTTTGATTTTCAAGCATATTTAGCCCGAGAGGGGGCTTTTGCAGGGCTCAAAGGCCGTCAAATTGATTGGAACAGAGAAAATGCGATCGCGGATGTAAATCGAGTTAACAGCCAAACGGCTGCTTTCTGGGAGTCAAGCGGGATGCAGCCATCGAAAATTCAAGCGATGCGACAGCGGATCGTGCGATCGCAGCTATCGCAGTTGAATGTTCCCGAAGGGCCCTTGATTAGTGCGATCGCCCTCGGCAAACAAGCAGTTGATTTACCTTACAACATCCGCGACTATTTTGTGCAAGCTGGATTAGCCCACGCGATCGCAGCTTCCGGCACTCAAGTTTCGATGGTTTTGGCTTTAGTTATAGCTTTAACCAGGCGTTTTTCCAAAAAGTTACAATTTGGATTTGGCGTAGGCGCTTTATTTTTGTTGGTGGCACTAACAGGCTTTGAAGCTTCAATATGCCGCGCCGCATTGATGGGATTTGGCACATTATTTGCTTTGGTGTTAAGCCGCGAAGTTAAGCCGTTGGGATTGCTGTTAATCGCTGCTACTATTTTACTGATCGTTAACCCTTTGTGGATTTGGGATTTAGGTTTTCAACTGAGTTTTTTGGCTACTTTGGGGTTAGTCGTGACAGCGCCCCCGCTGATGAGCAAGTTGGACTGGATGCCGCCCGCGATCGCTTCGATTGTGGTAGTTCCAATCGCGGCTTCAGTCTGGGTGCTGCCGCTGCTACTTTACGTTTTTAGTGTGGTATCACCTTACAGCATTTTAGTCAATATTATTGCGGCTCCTTTGCTGTGGATTTTGAGTATTGGAGGGATGGTTAGCGCTTTAGCTGGATTGATTTTTGGGCCTGCTGGCAGTGTTTTAGCGCAACTGCTGGACTATCCGGCGAAAGGGTTAATTGCGATCGCCCAATATTTCTCGCAATTGCCCGGTAATTCGGTAGCTGTCGGTCAAGTATCGGTGTTTCAGCTAATCGCGCTTTACAGTTTAATCTGCTGGGTTTGGATTGGGGGAAGTTCGGCAACGAATTCTGTAGCGGATGTAACGGATAGAAGGAGGAAGGAAGAAAAAAGAGGGAAGCAGGAAGTAGGAAGGAATAAAAATCAGGGAAAGGTGAGAGGGAAGAAGGGGAAAAGTAGAGTTATTTCGCTGCCGAGTTTTTCATCTGCTTGGATTTTACCGCTGGCGCTGGCGGCGGGAATAAGTATTATAGTTTTGCCAGCTTGGCACACTCAGGCATCTTTATTTCAAGTTACTTTGCTGGCGACATCTGGCGAACCAGTGTTAGTAATTCAAGATAAGGGAAAAGTGGCGCTGATTAATAGCGGTGATGAAAATACCGTGAGGTTTACAGTGTTGCCTTTTTTGCAGCAGCAAGGAGTTAATTCTGTGAATTTTGCGATCGCCACTCACGGTCATTTAGGTTTGAGCGGTGGTTGGGGAAAATTACTAGAACGCTTGCCAATTAAAACATTTTATGATAACAACGCTCCGAAACAAATTCACCGTGGCAGCAATCAGGAATTTATGACGGCTGTGCAATCACGCCAAGGCGTTTACTTTCCTTTAGAAACTAACAGTACCGTCGATCTGGGTTCGACGCGGTTGCAGCTAGTGAATGCGGAGATTCCGGTGGTAGAATTGCTGGTGGGCGATCGAACTTGGTCGATCCTCGGTGAAATGACACCGGAAGCGCAAAATATGTTATCAAAGAGATTGGCAGCAACGGGAACCTTGAAGCCGGCTCAAGTGCTGTTGTGGTCGGGAAAAAGCCTGACGGCGGAGTTATTGGGCGCAGTCAGGCCGCAAGTGGCGATCGCCTCTGCCGACGAAATCGACCCAGAAACCGCCGCCCAACTGCGCCAAAGCAAAACCCAGATTTTCTGGACAGGGCGCGACGGAGCCCTCCAGTGGACTCCAGCGGGGGGATTTAAGACAACTCTGGAATCTGAAGAAAATCAAACTTCTTTTTTTTGACACTCCCCGCGCGATCGCGACGGGGATTCTTAAGACATTTCGGTCTTAATATCCCTATTACTAGGGTTT
>NZ_JAUBWA010000150.1:0-14018 GCF_036702825.1 Microcoleus sp. A003_D6
GGTGCACTTTTAGCTCAGTCGTTGCGGGGTTTGGCGAATGATGTTTATTGCCAGATTGGTTTGGTGATGTTGATTGGATTGGCTAGTAAAAATGCGATTTTAATCGTGGAATTTGCTAACCAGTTGCGGGAGCGGGGATATCCAATTGCTAAGGCAGCAGTTGAGGCTTCTCAAGAGCGTTTACGACCGATTTTGATGACTTCTCTGGCTTTCATTTTGGGGATTGCTCCTCTGGTTAATCCGGACGGTGCCGGGGCCGCAAGTCGTAGATCGCTAGGAAATGCGATCGCGGGGGGGATGGTTGTTTCTACTTTCTTGAGTTTGTTTATGGTGCCGGTTCTGTATGTGGTGATTGTCTCGGCTCGCGATCGCTTTACGAAACGCGATCGCCCGCAAAATCCGCCCCACGATGACACGATTTTGGATGGGAAAACCGCTCCCCGCGAGGAGATTGAACGCGATCGAGTATCGCCGTTGTAGTTGGTAAGTTGAAAAGGCGATCGTGTTGTGAGTAGATTTGGTGCGATCGCCCAAAACCCGCCAATCCCCAATCAAAACCCCCAAAGTCCCCAGATTAGTCCGGGGATCAATTCTTCAATCCAAAATCCAAAATCTAAAATCCAAAATAGATTGACGGCGGCCCCCATCTGCGGCTACGCTTTGAAGTGAGAGGTTGCTTGCTTGTAGAGGAGGCAGCCCGCGTCGCCCAAAAATCTAGTTGCACTGCCCAAAGCTGTTGGTAGCAGCAATGGACAGCATAACCGCCAAACTGGGACAAGCAGTCTGGAGGCTCCGAGAATCTTAACATTCTCTGTAGCCGCCCTGCTATGTGTTGAAATGCGGGGCGGCTGGGTTTTTGGGTTTTTCTAGAAAACCCAAAACCAGGAGAACATATTATGTCACAGGAATTCGTGCCTGACGACAACAAATCCGTTAGCGAAGCCCTCGAAGAGGATCGCCCAAATGACGACTCAGCAGCAGTATCGGAACAGGAAGTGGTGCTGTTAACGGTTGTCGGTTCGCCCAAGGGTGTCAGGGAAACCATACTCACTTTGTATCGCCTGGGATTTGCCGAAGTCGGCGATTGGAGTCCCGTACAGCGTGCGGCGAATCCGAAGCAGGTGATGAGCGTGCTGATCCGTCGGAAGCGATCGACTGATGGTACACCGCCGAGAAAATCTGGGCGGTAAGCTGCGCTGTCATTTTGATTGAAGCGAAGAATCTTCGTGGGGTGGGCGTCTCGCCCGCCCTAAAAATACAATTACTTACTGGGCGTTGATATGGGATTTCAGGGTAAAAGTAAGAGACTTGCGATCGCAGGCAACAATTTACTGCAAGCTTCTACCAACGTCGCCGCACTAGGTAAACCAGCAATAGTCCCTTTCAAAATTTTCATTGCCGTTTTCCCCGTCTTTTGCATTGTACTTTCTTGGGGATTTTTCCCTACTTCTGCCAAAGTTTTTACCTGTTCCAATGCTTCAGCTTTATCCTCATCAGATAAATCAGTTTCAGCTTCGATCGCGGTTTGTAACTCAGTCAATAATTCTTTGATTCCCGGTTCATCTGGTTTAGCAGAATCAGATAATTGATTAATTGTATTGGCAACAGTACCGCTGATATCACCTAAACTTAAAGCTCCTGCGCCGCTAGCCGTAACGGTTCCGCCTGTAATTTCTATTTTGCGACTTTGGTCGATTTGGTCACTCATAGCTTTACTCTCTGATGTAGATTTAGCTTCATTAGTAATTTTAACATTAACAGGCCGATTAGCCAACAATTTTAGAAGTTCATTCAACTCCAAACTTTTCTGACGGTAAAATTGTATTTCTCTATCTTTAGCTTGCAGTTCAGATTTGTGCTTGGCTTCTAAGTTTTTGATAATTTGCTCATAGGCCTGGATAATTCGAGTAAGACTTTCGTCACTTTGCATAGTTTTACTCAGAGTTGATGCTTACTTATCCTCCTGAATAATATTAATCGAGAGTGGTTGTTTAGCTAACATCTCTGTCAGTTCTCTCATTTCAGCTATTTGCTGGCGATATAAAGCGATTTCCTCATCTTTATATTTTAATTCTGCCTTGTGTTTTTGGGCGATCGCCCTTAGTGACTCCACAGCCTCTGATTCGGCGATCGACTCATCTTCTTGACTGGGATTAGCAGCGGTTTCAAGTTCTGTTAAACTTTCAGAAACTGCTTGCGAAATAGCTATCTCTTGACGGTACAAGGCTATTTCGCAATCCTTGGCTCGTAATTCAGCTTGATATTTATCTTCAATAGCCTTTAATAGCTGTTCGTAGTTTTGCTTTAAAGCGTTATAAATTATAGATTGCTTCTCATCTGTCAAAGCATTGACAAAGATGGCAATTACTCCCTTTTCGGGATTTTCTATACTCTGGATTGACAATTCTGTGTTTTCATTCGCAATGGCAGCTTGCAATTGCAGCAGTAATTCTTTGAATTCCGGTTTTTCTGAACCTACTGATACACTCATCGCTTTGATTTCCGCTGTTACCAGAGTTTGATTAAAATTATAGCATTACTCACTTTGTGATTAAGGGCGAGCGGCTGGATCGGGCAACTCCTCGATCGAGTTGGCTGTTGTACCGTCATTATCTCCTAAACTTAACGAGCCGGCACCAGTAGCGTTAACGGTTCCACCTGAAATATCAAGTTGCCGACTTTGGTCGATGTTGTCCCTTGCGACTGTAGTGTCTGCTGTAGATTGATTGTGATTGTGAATTATCAGGCTAGATGGCTGAGGCACGGTTGAAGGATTTGCCAAATCTTTACTCAACACTCCTATCACTAAGCCTTCAAACACATCGCTATAATGTTTTTGAATGGCAATGATTTCATCTTTAGATTTTAATTGCTCGGCTCGAATTTGAGCTTCTAGCCTTGCTTGATAAACTTCGTCCCAAATTTGCTCAACTTTACCCTTATCCGTTCCTTCGGGAACTTTGAGAGTCAGTAAAACATCGTTTTCTTTCTTCTCAACTCCTTTAATTGACTCCGGTGTAATCTCTGGGAATTCTAGCATTAACTGCTGAAAAGCGGCGGTAAAAGCTTCGGGGTTAATCCCATCTTTGAGCAGGATTTGCACGGTTGTCATAATTTTTTTATAGAGTTTCTCGAAATCCCTCGGTTCAAAACATTTACTGATGTGGTAAGGGCGGCGATCGCGATCGTCAGTTCCCGGTGTGGGATCTTCTAGAAGATAAACAAACCGACAGTCAACGCGATCGAGCTTTGTATTAGGGTCAATGTTCCAAGCTTCCAAACAAGCACCTGTAAAACGAGCTTCTGTAAAATCTGTTGCTAAGGCTTGAGTTTCAGTCAGGTTTGCCTTTTCCAAATGAGCTTGATGCAAATTTGCCTTGCTGAGGTTAGCCTGCTTGAGATTAGCCTCGTTAAGATTAACGCCTGTCAGGTTTGCTCCTTGGAGATTCGCACCAACATAGGATTTTTTGTAACCATCGCCAGTGATGAGTAATTCTCGGACGCGGGTATCAGCTAATATCGAATTACCGACTCGCGCGCGATCGAGTTTGTCTGTATTGCGGAAGCAAGTGCGAGTCAAATTAGCTTTTCTGAAATCAGTGCTTTTAAGCATTGCTTCAATGAAATTAGCATCAGTTAAATCTGCGCCACGAAAACTGGTACCGCCTGTAGCAGCAATGGCAATGGCAACGGTGCGAATCAATGCCTGTTTCTCATCCCCAGCCAGCACACGCCAAGCAACGTAAATGCCTAATCCTGTCGCTGCTGCTGCCACCAGTGTCGCTGCTGCTGCTCCTCCTACCGCTACCACTGCCACTGTCACTGTCACTGCCACTGCCCCTGCCACTGCCCCTGCCACTGCCCCTGTTACTGCGACTGCTACTGCCACTGCTACTGTCGCTGTGGCTGCCGCTGCAACAGCCCCTGCCGCTGCAACAGCCCCTGCCGCTGCCATTGCAACTGCCCCTGCAACTGCCCCTGCCCCTGCTACTATTGCTGCCACTGCACCTGCAACTGCCCTTGCGGCTGCCGCTGCAATTGCCCCTGCCACCGCCCCTGCCACTAAACCTTGACGCAGGGTAACAATAAAGAAGATTGCCAAAAATATCACCAATAAGACACCTGGAATAAGGGTGTACTCTTTAATGTTATTTGAACTCAAAAAGACTGTTACCCAAACAGTAGTTAAGCCTGACAGCAATCCCGATATTACCGATAGAGCTAGCGAGATAGTTACTAGAAAAATTGTCCAGCGACGTTGCAGTCCAGCTTTGGCATGGGTGAAGTCAGCTTCTCTGAGGATCGCATTGGTGAAGTTTGCGCCTCGGATGTCTGCATAGCTGAAGTTTGCACCTGTGAGGTCTTGACCTTTGAAATTGTGGCCTCGGAGATTTTTACCGGAGAAGTCTTTGGGCATGATTTCACGCAGGGAGATAGTAGTTATTTTTTCATTTTCATTAAAACAAAGTGATAATGCCGCTATTAGGAGTATCACTTAAAGCTGCGATCGCATCATAGTTCTCTCTTAGTAGCCCCTCGATATCCCGCGTCGAGCAATTTCCGCGCCGTATCCAAATTACCTTCGGAGGAAATCCCAACAATAGACTCAATTCGCTAAAATCCGCATCCTTGGTAACGACAATATAGTCATGCTGACGAGCATAATCCCAAACCTCGCGATCGGGTGCGGTAGGTAATCCCATCCTATCGACATGAACGGAACCAGGATAAATATCAGCAAGAAGATTGACAAGACTGGGAGAGAGATTTTGGTCAAACAAGAGTAGTTTCATCACCCAACAACTAACATAAACTGCTCCCGTTTAGCCGCAAAACTCAAACAAGCTAAAATATCCTGTTGCGTGAGATAGGGAAAATCATCTAGGATTTCTTGATAAGTCATCCCAGATGCAAGATATTCCAACACGTCATAAACCGTAATTCTCATGCCCCGAATACAGGGTTTGCCCCCACGCTTCCCCGGTTCGATCGTAATGATCTTAGCGATGTCTTGTTCTGACATGGCACTTTCCCTTTAGCTTATTTTCTCAATTCTAGGCTAACAAAGGAATAGAGCGCTCGTAACTTTTGGTAGTTGGCAGCATTTTATTAGTTCCTTTAATTTCCTAGTTCACTTTAACTCAATCCCCCCACAGCCAGCACTCGCATCAAGTCCCATCAGGGGCGTACCCGGAGTCATTTTGGGTATCTTTTCGCCGATCGCCCTCCATCGTGCAATAATGATATGACTTGCACAAAAGCTCTATTAGTAGGTAAATCTTGCCTACCTTACCGCTACATATAGCTTCTCAACTGTCAACCCGTGCAAGTTCCCAATTAAACCGGCTATTGCACTACACAAATTTTTCCTAATGGCTGAAGTCCCCCTAAATCCCGCAGAACTTGCAGAAGCCCTCAACGGCTTTACCGATATCAATTTCCAATTGCCAGACCCCGAAGACGAACAAATACCAGACTTTGATTTTGACAATCAGGTTGACAACGCCTGGAAAGTGTGCGATCGCTTCGACTTGCAAACCGACATCTGGCGGGGACGCATTCTCCGAACAGTTAGAGACAGAGAAAAAAAAGGCGGCGAAGGACGCGGCACAGGGTTTTTGAACTGGCTCAAAGAAAGAGAAATTGGCAAAAGTCAAGCCTATTCTTTGATAGAATTAGCTAATAGTGCCGATACTCTGATCCAGCAAGGAGATTTAGACCCAAATTCCATTAAAAACTTCAGCAAAAGAGCCTTTGTAGAAACCGCCAAAGCATCTCCCGAAGTGCAGCAAATGGTAACAGATGCCGCCGCAAGTGGCGATCGCATCACCCGCCGCGAAGTCAAACAACTCTCCGACGAATGGATGGCAATGAACTCAGATTTATTGCCAGAAGAAGTCAAAGAAAAAGCATCTAGCGGTTCTCTACCTTCCCGCTACCTCGCTCCTTTAGTCAAAGAAATGGAGAAACTCTCCCCATCTCACCAAAGCGAAATTCAAAAAGAAGTAGCCGAAAATCCCGACGTAGATACTGTCAAACAGCTAACATCCGACGCCAAGAACTTATCAAAATATCTCGACGCCGCCGCCCAAGTGCAAGCTCTCAATCAGTCTCACTTAGACATGGAAATGGCCTTAGAAGAATCTTTGCGAGTAGGCTGTTTGGGAACCACCGCCGACGTTGTAAAACAAGCAGCACAACTAGAACAAACAGTAGTCAAACTATACACGATTTGGAAGCGTTTAGGCAGTTTAGCTGATAGATTGTACGTGGATACAGGAGCAAGCACACCCAATTTGCGATTGCTTTTGGGATGCTTGGACAGTCTTTCGGGAGAAAAGATTGAAGTGGATTTTGGAGACGGAGAACGCTCTATTCGCTTGCAAATTTTCAGCGAATAGCTCAACCTTGACCGCAGATAAACGCCAACATCCAGGCTCATTATCGGCGTCGAACCCTGTTCATCTGCGGTTGAAATTTCTGATTTTTTTCCAAAGATAGCGGGGATGCAAATAACGCCGATATTTGGTAACTACTTCTTTCCCCAACAGCGCCACGCTTATCCAAAAACAAACCTCGGCTACAACAGCCAGAACGACAGATAAAGTAGTTTTTTGGGTAATATCCAGCGGCAGGAACGGTACAACAAACAAGATTGCCACCCAAGGCAAAAAAGATACAATAAATAAAAATAAACCGAGTTTTTGCATAGATTCACATAATACAGCTTTGATATGCCCTTTATCTATTAGTCTGCTTGGAGTGGATTTTGTTTGTATAGTAGCAAGTTCAATCGCCGAGTGACTACAAACTCACCTAGCGGCACCAATGTCAGCAACAGGCAAGATGCGTGTTCCACAAGAAAGTTAACTCTTTGTGGAACAGGCATCTTGCCTGTTCTTGAGAATGGTTCAAGATATGACTGCAAACTTAATTGCCAATCCTTCTCCAACTCAATTCTTAATCCCCGTCGCCGCAATCCCCCGAATAAACTGCCGTTGACCGGCCAAAAACAGCAATACCACCGGCACTGTTCCAATTACCACCGCCGCCATCAACAACTGCCAACTGCTAGTAAACTGTTCCTGAAACTCGGCCAGAACCAACTGCACAGTCCGCAACTCCGGCCGCGTCGTAAACACCAGCGGCTTAAACAAATCGTTCCACTCCCCGATAAACGTAAACAAAAACAGCGTCACCAAAGCAGGGCGCGCCAAAGGTAACATCACCTGCCACAAAACCTGCCAGCGGTTAGCCCCGTCCAGCATTGCCGCCTCCTCCAACTCCACCGGAACAGTCATAAAATACTGGCGCAGCAGAAAAATCCCAAAACCGTTAGCCGCCGTCGGCAAAATCAGCGCCCCGTAGGTATTCAGCAGATGGCCCCACTTCAAAACTAAGAAAATGGGAATCACCAAAAGCTGAAACGGAATTACCAGCGTCGCCAAAACCCCCAACACAATCGCCTGTCGCCCCCGAAACTTCAGCCTGGCCAAAGCATAACCGGCCAAAGCAGAAGTCACAACCTGAAAACCCGTCACTGCGATCGCCACTAGAGTAGAATTAAGGAATGCCAACAAAAAATTGCCTCGCCGCCAAGCCTCTTGATAATTCGCAAAAGTCAGGCCCGTGGTCTTGACACTAACACCAGATGGTGACAGCGAAACCAAAAATACAGCAGCCAGCGGCAGCAGCACCAGCCCAGCCCCCGCCAGCAACAAAATAAAACTCAGCAGTTCCAGCGCTTGAGACCTGTCAAAGGATTTACCCATAAATTTGTGAATTAACCTAAAATAATAAGCCTGTGAGGTTCTCCAAGCCGATCGCATCCCAGATTCCCATACAACAACATAATAGTCGTAGAAGGAAAGAAGGAGTACCTAGGGAGGAAGTTGTGATTAGGATATAATGTTATAGATAGAGTTGGTACTGTAAAACCCTGAAAGGTGGAGACCTAGACCGTATTTCTATCATCTATTTTCGGGCAAAAGATCGACTAACGACTAATTCAAGTAATTAGTAAATAGATAGCATTCTAGCGATAGTCTTTCTGGAGTGTTCGACGGCAAAACTCCGCCAAACACGCTGAGGACGCCAGTTTTTCCCGGAACGTCAAAGAAAAGTTCTTTGTCGAAAGAATCCTCAGCTATAATCTCTGATTTAGATGGGGTGCGTTCAAAAAAGGTAAAGTGCACTGTCACTGACCCCCAATTTTAAAGGGGTTTCCAGACATCCCACAAGCTTGTATAAGGAGACTACATATCTATGCCCCAGCTTGAGGCCAGCCCAACAATTGACTTTCAAACCGAAACTTACAAAGATGCTTACAGTCGCATCAACGCCATTGTGATTGAAGGCGAACAAGAAGCTCACGACAATTACCTGACACTGGCCGAACTGTTGGCTGATAAAAAAGCAGAGTTAGTTGGCTTGTCCAAGATGGAGAACCGCCACATGAAAGGCTTCCAAGCTTGCGGCCGGAATCTTAAAGTCACGCCGGACATGGCATTTGCCAAGCAGTTCTTTTCGGAACTGCACAAAAACTTCCAAACGGCCGCGGCCCAAGGTCAGATTGTAACTTGCTTGCTGATTCAATCCCTAATTATCGAGTGTTTTGCGATCGCAGCTTACAACATCTACATCCCCGTCGCCGATGACTTTGCCCGCAAAATCACCGAAGGCGTCGTCAAAGAAGAATACAGCCACCTCAACTTTGGGGAAGTCTGGCTGCAAGCTCACTTTGAGGAATCCAAAACCGAACTCGAAGCCGCCAACCGCCAAAACCTGCCCATCATCTGGAAGCTGCTAAACGCTGTCGCAGACGATGCCCGCGTCTTGGGAATGGAAAAAGACGCTTTAATCGAAGACTTTATGATTGCCTACGGCGAAGCCCTAGGCAACATAGGCTTTAACAACCGCGATATCATGCGGATGTCGGCACAAGGTCTTGCAGCCTAGTTAATGTGGAAATAAGGAATGGGAAAAAAATTAAAAATTAAAACTTTTTAATTTTCCCTTCTCCCTATTTCACAAGGCTTCGCAGCCTCATCAATTTGGAAATAAAGAACGGGAAGTCAATTAAAAAAAATTAATTTCCCTTCTCACTTCTGACAACTGACAACTGACAACTAACAACTAACAACTAACAACTGTCAACTGTCAACTGTCAACTGTCAACTGTCAACTGACTTCTTCAAACTTCCTTCATTTGACAACTTAATGTTTGGTCTAATCGGTCACTTAACCAGCTTAGAACACGCCCAATCAGTAGCTAACGAGCTGGGCTATCCAGAATATGCCGATCAAGGTCTCGATTTTTGGTGCAGCGCACCGCCCCAAATAGTTGATCATATCACGGTAACAAGCATCACTGGACAAAAAATAGAAGGCCGCTATGTGGAGTCCTGTTTTCTGCCAGAAATGCTAGCCACTCGCCGGATTAAAGCAGCCACTCGCAAAATCCTTAATGCGATGGCACACGCTCAAAAAAACGGGATTAACATCACGGCTTTAGGCGGCTTTTCTTCGATCATTTTTGAGACTTTCAACTTGCAGCAAATTAAGCAAATTCGCAATCTCAAGTTGGAGTTCGAGCGCTTCACAACTGGCAACACTCACACGGCTTACATCCTCTGCCGCCAAGTAGAAGAAGCAGCCCCCAAATTGGGGATTGAACTTTCAAAAGCCACTGTAGCGGTTTGCGGTGCTACTGGCGATATTGGCAGTGCTGTGTGTCGCTGGCTCAATGTTAAAACAAATGTAGCAGAATTGTTGCTGATTGCCCGCGACAAAGAACGATTGCAAGATTTGCAATCGGAATTGGGGCGAGGCAAAATCATGGATTTGGAAGAAGCGCTCCCCCAAGCGGATATTGTAGTGTGGGTAGCCAGTATGCCAAAGGGAGTAGAAATTGACCCTAAGACATTGAAGCAACCCTGTTTATTGATTGACGGTGGCTATCCGAAAAATTTGGCAACTCAGGTTCAGCATCCCGGAATTTACGTACTAAATGGCGGGATTGTGGAGCATTCCCTCGATATTGAGTGGAAAATTATGAAGATTGTCAATATGGATGTACCGGGCCGACAGTTGTTTGCCTGTTTTGCTGAATCTATGCTGCTGGAATTTGAAAAATTGTATACCAATTTTTCTTGGGGACGGAATCAAATTACTGTGGAAAAGATGGAGCAAATAGGTCATATTTCTGTCAAACACGGTTTCAGACCTTTATTAATGTCAGTTTGATGTGATTTGTTGCAGTTATTGGTTATTGAGGAAAGTTTTTCTGATAATAACCAGTAACTTTTTTTAGACAGTTAACAGTTAACATTATCTCCGATCGCACGACCAGAATAAAAGTTGTTTGAAGTTACGAACAAGCGGATGTGATTGGCTGCAAAAGTTTGTCTTTCTGCTTCTGCTATTTGATTGTCGGTGACAACAGCTAATACAGACAGGGCTGTTAAAGCTTCCCAAGGGGTGAGTTCGATCGCGCGGGTGTCGCTTTTTGGACTTGGGAACAGTTCAGCAGGGTTAGGTTTTTTGTGGCTGTGGGGGTCTAGGGGCGCGGGGAAGTATGCGCGTAAAACTCAGAAGCAAGCAAAAATAGTGTAACAAAAAACGAGGCTCAAGCCTCTGGTTTTCAACAAGATTACTAAGCAAAGCATAATTCAAAACTCAAAACTTCCAAATTTCCCCTATTTTACAGCATACCCAGACAGGGTAGGATCGGAAAATAGCCGATCGACAAAACCTTAAAACCCTATAGAAATTATCAACGTGGCAAACCCAGACCGCAAACCACTACTCTTAGATTTTGAAAAGCCCCTGGCCGAACTCGAAACCCGAATTCACCAGATTCGCGAACTCGCTCAAGAAAACAGCGTCGATGTCACCGACGAAATTCGCAAACTCGAAGCGCGTTCCGCCCAACTGCGACAAGAGATTTTCAGCAGCTTGTCCCCCATGCAGCGGCTGCAACTAGCCCGTCACCCGCGCCGCCCCAGTACCCTCGATTACATTCAGGCAATTAGCGACGAGTGGATCGAGCTTCACGGCGATCGGCGCGGCGGAGACGACCCGGCCCTCGTCGGCGGAATTGCCCGCATAGACGGGCGTCCCACAGTCATCATCGGCCATCAAAAAGGGCGCGACACTAAAGACAATATCGCCCGCAACTTCGGCATGGCGGCTCCCGGCGGCTACCGCAAAGCCCTGCGGTTGATGGAACACGCCGATCGCTTCGGAATGCCAATTTTCACCTTTATCGATACTCCGGGAGCTTGGGCGGGCTTAGAAGCCGAACAGCTAGGACAGGGAGAGGCGATCGCCTGCAACCTCCGAGAAATGTTTCGCCTCGACGTTCCCATTATTTGCACCGTCATCGGCGAAGGCGGTTCCGGCGGCGCATTGGGTATCGGTGTCGGCGAGCGGCTGTTGATGCTGGAACATTCCGTGTACACCGTCGCCACCCCCGAAGCTTGTGCGGCCATTCTCTGGAAAGACTCTGGCAAAGCTAACTTGGCGGCAGAAGCCCTTAAAATCACTTCCTGGGACTTGAAAAACCTCGGCATTCTCGATCAAATAGTACCCGAGCCGATCGGCGGGGCTCACTCGAATCCCCTCAAAGCTGCGTCCATACTCAAACAAGCTTTGTTGGAAAACTTAGCAGAACTGACACAGCTTACTGGTCAGCAGCGGCGCCAGATGCGGTATCAAAAGTTTCGCGACATCGGTGTATTCACAGAAATTTCTGCTTGAGCCGATCGATTCACAGTTATGTCAGTTATCAGTTAAAAACTTTAAACTCATAACTCACAGCTCGTTATTCTGCGAATCAGTCAGCAGTGTTATAATCTCTCAGGTGACACCGGCTTAACAGTTCTTAATGTTCATCTCATAATTAACTGCGATCGCCCGCAGCAGACAGTTGTCTAATTTGCCTCAGAAGGCTGCAACGCTGTAGGGAGTTGCCGAGCGAAAGTATTAGGACACTGAATGAACCATCCAACAACAAAGCAGGCTCTGATTACCGGAGCCAGCAGCGGTATTGGCAAAGCGACGGCTCTAGCGTTCGCCGCCGAGGGCATAAATCTGGCCTTAGTTAGCCGAGAGTCAGAAAACTTAGAAGCCGTTGCCGCAGCGGCCCGAGAAGTCGGAGTGAAAGCAGAAGTTTATCCCTTAGACTTGGCAAAAATTGAGCAAGTGCAAAGTGGCATCAGCGCGATCGCAGCTCAATTGGGTTCCGTAGATATCCTGGTCAACAGCGCTGGCATGGGCTACACCGGCTCCTTGACCGAAACGCCCCTAGCCGACTGGCAGAGCGTTCTAGACCTCAATCTTACTAGCGTTTGGCAGTGCATTCTAGGAGTTTTGCCGTCCATGCGCGATCGCGGATCGGGAATCATCATCAACGTTTCCTCGATCGCCGGCAGCCAAACCTTCCCCAATTGGGGAGCCTACTGCGTCAGCAAATTCGGTCTCATGGCTTTGTCTAAAACCTTAGCAGCCGAAGAACGAGCTCGCGGAATTCGCGTCACAGCAATCTGTCCGGGTTCTGTCAACACTCCCATGTGGGACACAAACACCGTGCAATCCGACTTCGATCGCAGTGCCATGTTAACCCCAGAAATCGTCGCCCAATCAATTCTGCACGCAGTTCAGTTACCAGCAAGTGCAGTAATTGAAGAAATCACCCTCATGTCCAACGCAGGAGTTTTGTGAACTTGAGATTTTAGACTGCTGGATTTTTCTCGAATTCAACAATCTTTGAATCTCTAGCTATACCCCCCAATCCAAAATCGATTCACCCTCACACCAACTTCTTATGACAATTTCATCAAACACCAGTTCCAATGGCTCGAACTCACTTTCGACTGACAGCATGAAACTGTTACAAACCGCAGACAACAACACCCCGCGCATCCCAACTCGACCCGATCGCAATTCCTCGAACGGTCAAGAATCCAACGTACCCGTACCCTCAGAAGTCGGCCAGGAAGAAATGATGGAGGCCGTTCGCACCTTGCTGCTGGGAGTAGGAGAAGACCCCGAACGCGAAGGATTGCTCAAAACCCCAAAGCGGGTAGCAGAAGCAATGCGGTTTCTCACCAGCGGCTACACTCAATCCCTCGAAGAACTCCTCAACGGCGCTATATTTGACGAAGGTCACAACGAAATGGTACTGGTACGAGACATCAGCGTGTTCAGTATGTGCGAACACCATATGCTGCCGTTTATGGGCAGAGTTCACATTGCTTACATTCCCAACCAAAAAGTAGTGGGACTGAGCAAATTAGCCAGAATTTCCGAGATGTACAGCCGCCGGTTGCAGGTGCAAGAACGTTTGACGCGCCAAATTGCCGAAGCAGTTCAGACAATATTGGAACCGAAGGGAGTTGCTGTAGTAATGGAAGCCAGCCATATGTGCATGACGATGCGGGGCGTGCAAAAACCCGGTGCTTGGACGGTTACGAGTGCCATGTTGGGTGTATTTCAAGACGAACAGAAAACTCGCGAAGAATTCTTGAATTTGATCCGCCACCAACCCGCATTCTTTTAGTCAGTTGGCAGTTGGCAGTTGGCAGTTGGCAGTTGACAGTTGACAGTTGACAGCTTGCCGGTCGAAGGGTTGGCAGTTGACAGCTTGCCCGAAAAGCCGGTCGAAGGGTGGGCAGTTGTTAGTTGTCAGTTGTCAGTTGTCAGTTGTCATTGGGCTGTGGGCTGATGACTACTGACTAAGGATGACTTTTAACCTGCCCAAAAACGGGTACCGTGCCACGTACACTCCATAAATGGAACTCCCAAAATTTTAGACGCTTGTTCAAGCAGCCAGATTCAATGCTGCAAGTCTATCTAAAATCTAAAATCTAAAATCTAAAATCTAAAATCGACTGACGATCGACTAATTAACCCATAAAATAGACGGGTGACTTATGGCTTGTAAACTACCCGCCACTAAGCTAACGCTATAGTGGGGGCTTTTGGTAGCCCTTGAGCGATTGCACAAGACAACAACT
>NZ_JAUBWA010000151.1:0-13601 GCF_036702825.1 Microcoleus sp. A003_D6
ATTTTTCCTTGTGGAACGGGCCGGAGAGCCCGTTCCAAAATTTGATTAAAAGGACTTTTGCAAGAGGTCTATTGTTTATAATTGCTTATAAACTCAATGAAGTTTTACGATACCACCCATATTCGATCGTGACCTACGAACCCCTGCACCACAAATATCGCCCTCAGACATTTGCCGAATTAGTCGGTCAAGAGGCGATCGCCCAAACCCTCACCAGCGCCATCCTGCAAGATCGCATAGCACCAGCATATCTATTCACCGGCCCCAGAGGCACCGGTAAAACCTCCAGCGCCAGAATTTTCGCCAAATCCCTCAACTGTATTTCTACTGGTGTTCCTACCGCGACTCCCTGTGGCAAATGCAACGTTTGCCAAGAAATTGCCCGAGGTTCGACGCTAGATGTCATCGAAATTGACGCCGCCAGCAACACCGGAGTAGACAACATCCGCGATTTGATCGAACGAGCTCAATTTTCCCCCGTACAGTGCCGCTATAAAGTATATGTAATCGACGAGTGTTTGACCGGTGATTCTCAGGTAAAAACTAGCGAAGGTCTGATGCGGATCGACAATCCCAACATCAAAGGAAAACAAGTTCTCAGCTATAACGAAACTTCAGAAATTTGGGAATTTAAAAAAGTTTTGAGGTGGTTAGACCGAGGGGAAAAACAAACACTGGTGATTAAAACCGCCAACCGAGAAATCAGATGTACTGGCAATCATCCAATCAGGACAGAACAGGGATGGATACGAGCAAAAGACGTAAAAGAAGGAGTGAAGATACTATCCCCTGTGAATGTGGGTGCGGCAGCCTCATTCACAAAATTGGAACAGATGGACGCTTGCGGAGATTTGCCAGAGGACATCAATTTTACGGGAATACCTACGGACAAAAATCCTACGACTTTGCCTCTATTCTCGAACAGGCTCAAGCCATCCGACCTCTCTGTGCGTGTGGCTGTGGAGAACAACTCGAAATACCAGACTTTTTACAAAAAAAAGGCAAAGGGATTAAGAGTATTCAGTCTAATTGGCAGCGACATCCGTATAAAAAAGGACATGGACTTTGGGATGCAAGAACGGAACAGTTCTTGGCAAATGCCGAAGTTTTGCAACCAGAAACACTCGGACTCATCTACGGAACATTGCTTGGAGACGGTTTTATCACCTACCCAAATAAATATAGCCGATTCCCAAGATTGGGCTGGACACACGGAGAAAAGCAGCGGGAATGGTTGGAATACAAAGCTTCTTGCCTTTCGACACTGCGACCAAAGTTACGAGTTACACCTAACCGAGGATACGGAAATACATCAGTCTGTTGCAACACAGCCTGCCATCCCCAACTTAGAGATGTCTTTGACGCTGTTAAACCCAACGGAAACGGAAAATACGTCACAATGGATTGGCTCGATCGCGTCACTCCAGAAGGACTTGCTTGGTGGTACATGGATGATGGCTCGCTCAGCATTTCCCCAGAAGGAAGTCCAAGTATCCAAATTCATACAGAAGGATATTCTAGGGCAGAAAATCAACTCCTTGCCAATTGGCTTACAGGTTTGGGATACCCAACAACAACTAAATTTTACAGAAGGTCTAACACCTGTAAAACCTACGACTACATACACATGGGTGCCGAAACCAGTAGAAAATGGGTATCAGACTTTAAAAAGTATTCAATCCCTTCAATGGATTACAAGTTTGGAGACAGTCGAATATGTAAAAGTCGCTGGGGTCGAGAGAGTTTACGATATTGAAGTAGAAGACAACCACAATTTTGTCGCTAACGGTCTTCTGGTTCATAATTGCCATATGCTAAGCACCCAGGCATTCAACTCTCTACTCAAAACCCTAGAAGAACCGCCCGATCGCGTTGTATTCGTCCTCGCAACAACCGACCCACAAAGAGTCTTGCCAACTATTATTTCTCGCTGTCAAAAATTTGACTTTCGCCGCATCCCTCTCGATGCAATGACCGCTCACTTGCACAAAATTGCCCAATTAGAAAATATCAACATTGCCAGCGACGCAGTACAAATGGTCGCTCAAATTGCCCAAGGTGGCCTGCGAGATGCCGAAAGTTTGCTCGACCAACTGAGCTTATTTCCCGGTCAAATAACAGTCGAAAAAGTTTGGGATTTAGTCGGTGCCGTCCCCGAAAACGACTTGATGGATTTACTGCAAGCGATCGCGCAAGATAACGCTACAGCATTAATAGACATGACCCGCCACCTCATGGATCGCGGTCGAGAACCGCTAATCGTGCTGCAAAGTCTCGCCAGTTTTTACCGAGATTTACTAATAGCCCAAGCTGCACCAAAACGGTCAGATTTAGTAGCTTTAACAACCGCAACTTGGGGAAAATTATGCGATTTTGCGCGCAAGTGGGATGCCGAGTTAATTTTGGCAGGTCAGAAACACTTGCAAACTCATGAAGTGCAAATTAAAAACACAACTCAGCCGCGTTTGTGGCTGGAAGTAACGCTATTGGGATTGTTGCCCTCAGCAATTAGAACTCAGCCGCAACCGGCAGCCGAACCAGGTAGAAATATTGCTCAATCCCAAATTCACCCCCCCCAACCCCCCCTTGCTAAGGGGGAGAGTTCCCCAGCTAATATCGAACAGCCTCCCGCAGCCAAACCTCAAAATCAGCCTCCAACTTCGCAACCTATTGCCGATCGCCCAGAAAGCACACCTCCTGCGCCGATTCCCGAAGCAATACCAACTCCTGAAACGAATCAAACAAATTATTCACAAACTAATTCCGCCAGCGAAATAGATTTAGATAGAGTGTGGGAACAGGTGCTGAACCGCGTGCGACCCCACGGCACTCAATCGCTACTTCGCCAACACGGACAGCTACTAATTTTTAGCAATGATAGTGCTTATGTTAAGATTAGTTCGCAACCGTTGCTCAAGATGGTTAAAGACAAAGTAGCTAATATTGAAGAAGCTTTTGTGCAAGTTTTTAACCGTCAAGTAACAGTAAAAGTGGGAGTTGCCAATCCTGCTGAAACTAATAGTTCCAGCATCAAGGATTTGCCAGCTTCTAACGGAGGTGTTGCCGAAAACCCTAGGAATTCTCATCCTGCGGGCGATGCGAATCAACGGGTGCAGAACTCGGCGAGTTCTGAGATTCTTGATGATTTTTTGGCGAAGGATGGAGAAGAACAAAAACACCCGTCAGCGGCTGAAAATACCGCCGCTAATGTGCCGGAAATTTCCGAAGTGCGATCGTCGCAAACAAACGACTATACAGACTCTCAGAATGACTCTAAAGCTCAGGCTGTAGCGGTGCGCGATGACGCGCGAGATGTCGCAAATTCGGCTAGGGTGTTGGCTAATATGTTTGAGGGGGAAGTAGTCGATTTGTCCGATGACTTAGAGATTTGGGAGTCGGAAACTTTTAGATTGGAATCTGAACCGGATTTTCCAGAGTTATCTTCTGAGTTAGGTGAGGATGATTTTATAGATTGGTAAATCGGAATTGGGAATTGGGCATTGGCTTGACATATAATTTTACTAATACTTGCCGTTCTGCTTAGGTAGATAAACATTGAAACCAGATTATCTAGGTTAAAACCGAAATGACTAAAAATCAACTTCTTTCGCTTCCTAGCTGGGAATGGGGATATTTTAGATATTCATCTGCGTTAATCTGTGTTTATCTGCCTATATCTGCGGTTAAAAAAAGAAATTTTCTTAACCGCAGATAAAAATTGACAATGTAAAAACCTTTAAGCCGACTCTGGCTTAGGTAAAGAAGACGGAAGCACCAACAACTCAGCAGTCGATCGCTTCTCGACCATTTCCTTAGTAATCGTACACCGGGCAACATCCTTGCGCGACGGCAACTCGTACATCACATCCAACATCAACTCTTCGACAATTCCCCGCAGCGCCCGCGCTCCAGTTTTGCGGCGGTATGCCTCCTGGGCGATCGCCCGAATCGCATCCGACTGAAAATCCAACTGTACATTATCCATCTTCAGCAGCTTTTGATACTGCTTAACCAAAGCATTGCGCGGTTCAGTCAAAATCGCCATCAGCGTTGCCTCATCCAGCGGCTCCAACACCGCCGCCACCGGTACCCGCCCGATAAACTCAGGAATCATCCCAAACTTCACCAAATCATCCGGTTCCAGTTGCTTGAGCACGTCGGCGGCCCGCTTTTCCTTCGGCACAGCTTCTCCGGGCTGAATAAAACCCATTGACTTTTTACCCGTTCTCTGCTCTATCACTTTTTCCAGACCGACAAAAGCGCCGCCGCAGATAAACATGATATTGCTGGTATCAATTTGGATGCAGTCTTGATAGGGATGCTTGCGGCCGCCTTGGGGAGGTACGTTCGCGATCGTCCCCTCCAGCATTTTCAGCAGCGCCTGCTGCACGCCTTCCCCAGACACATCCCGCGTAATCGAAGGATTTTCGCTCTTGCGGGCTATTTTGTCAATTTCATCAATATAAATAATGCCGCGCTGCGCCTCTTCCACATCCATATCTGCCACTTGCAGCAGCCGCAGCAAAATATTTTCCACATCTTCCCCGACATAGCCCGCTTCCGTCAGCGTCGTCGCGTCAGCCACCGCAAACGGTACGTCCAGCATATCCGCCAACGTCTGAGCCAGCAGAGTTTTCCCGCAGCCCGTCGGCCCGATTAACAAAATATTCGATTTTTGCAGTTCTACTTCTTCCGGCGGGTGTTTGCCGCTATTTTTGGCATGGATAAAGCTCAGGCGCTTGTAGTGGTTGTAAACTGCCACGGAGAGCACCTTTTTCGCCTCATCTTGCCCGATCGCATTTTCGTCGAGGTAATTTTTAATTTCCCTCGGCTTCGGAATTTGGCTCATCGACATACTTTTGCCCGAGGTAGCGCGGCGCTTTTGCGTCGTTTCCTGCTTCGGGGCCGCCGCCGGCACTGCACTCGAGTCAAACAACTCCTCATCTAAAATTTCATTGCACAAGTCCACGCATTCGTCGCAGATATACACCCCGGGCCCTGCGATTAACTTGCGTACTTGCTCTTGAGACTTGCCACAAAACGAACATTTTAGATGGGAGTCGTACTTAGACATAACAGCCTCTTAATTCAGTGCAGTGACATTCTCTCCCGCCGCCGGAAGGTTTTCCTTTTCGATAACTCGATCGACCAAACCGTAATTTTTGGCTTCCTCGGCTGACATAAAAAAGTCGCGCTCTGTATCCGCCTCTAATTTGTCGATCGGTTGACCTGTGTGGTGCGCTAACAGTTCATTCAGCTTACGCTTATGATAAAGGATTTCTTTGGCTTGAATCTCAATATCAACTGCTTGACCTTGAGCGCCTCCGAGCGGCTGGTGGATCATAATCCGGGAACTCGGAAGAGACATCCGCTTGCCGGCTGCTCCTGCTGTCAGCAGAAATGCGCCCATACTCGCTGCCAAACCGTAACAAATCGTCACCACATCCGGGCGGATTTGCTGCATTGTGTCATAAATTGCCATGCCGGCCGTCACCGAGCCGCCGGGGGAATTAATGTACATTTGGACATCTTTTTCTGGGTCTTCGGCATCTAGATACAATAGCTGAGCCACTATCGAGTCAGCCACTTCGTCGGTTACGGGGGTTCCTAAAAACACAATTCGCTCCCGCAGCAAGCGCGAGTAAATGTCAAAAGCCCGCTCGCCCATCCCCGACTGTTCTAGTACCATCGGCACTACATTGCTGGGGCTGTTGCTGACATCAAAATCGTTATAGCTTGTAATTAGGTAATTGGAAGATTGAGATACAACCATAAGACACCAGTCAAGGATTTGAGACAATTTGCTGCTGCTGATGAAAGCTTTAAATTAAGCCGCCAGCTTTTAACTATTATGCCTCTTCTGAGCCCCGATGGGGGGAATGGGGAGTTTTGAGTTTTGAGATTGCTTTGTGTGCGACTCGCAATGCTGGCGTGACTAGCAATACTCCCGGGGTGAATGAGTTAAAAGACTTACTTCCAAATAATCGCTGTTTCTAGTGGACACCCGAAGCTTGTAAGCTGCTACGCATCTAAATTGAATACAGAGACGGGCAGGATGCCCGTCCCACAAGAATTGTAGAAAAATTGACAGTCAAATTAGATACACAGCAGCTTAGTAAGGATCGGGTGCGCCGTTAAAATCACGGTTGATTTCATGCCCCCAATTAGGACATTTGAACACATTAAGTTCTATTCTTCGCTTACGACTTCCACTTCGACGCTTGTGGCTGCTTCTTCTCCAAAAACTTCAGCGTCTGATTCTTCGGATTCTTCTGCTGCGGGAGTCAGAGAGCCTTCAGGTACGAGTTCGATTGTCGCTTTTTCTTCCAACCATTTCAGGGTTTTTTGTTTGAGCAAGTCTTCTGCTACAAAATCCATCAATTTTAGAGGGTCAAAATTTCCTTTGGGAAATTGTCTTCTGACTTTTGCTACTTCTTCTACTACTTCTTCTGGCTCAACAGATAAGGATTCCAGCTTAGCTACTTCTGCCAGAGCTAGAGACTGCTTGAGCCGATCGACTGCTTCCGGGCGCGAGCGTTCCCGCATCGGCCCCATATTTTCTTCGGTAAACAGTTGGTTGATATCTATGCCGTAATTTTTCAATTGGACGGCTTGTTGGTTCAGCAAGTAATCGATTTCGCGATCGACCATTGTTTCTGGGATTTCCACGTCTATTAGCTGCACGAGGGCTGCTGATATAGCTTTTTCCTTATTAGCTGATGTCTGGTTTTCTTGGTCTGCTTTAAACCGAGTTTCGAGAGATTCGCGCAGTTCTGCTAAGGTTTCAAACTCGCTGACTTCTTGGGCGAAGTCGTCATCCAACTCCGGCAATTCTTTTTCCTTAAGTTCTTTGAGGGTAATCGTAAAGACTGCCGGTTTTCCCGCTAATTCTTCACTGCTGTACTCGTCGGGGAACTGCACGGAAACTTCTCTGGTTTCTCCTGGATTCATCCCGATCATGCCTTCGATAAAGCCCGGTACAAACTGATTTTCCGACAATTCTACTTGAAAATCTTCTGCTCCGCCGCCGGGAATTTCTGCGGGGGTTTCGCCTTCGGCTGCTTCCGCAAATCTACCGGAGAAATCAACCAAAGCCATATCTCCTAACTGAGCCGGTCGGCCTTCTACGGGGATTAAAGTAGCTTTGTCCGATCGATATTTTGCCAGTACCTCATCAACCCGAGCCTCATCGTACTTAGCTTCTTCTGCTTGAAGATGCAAGCCGATGTACTGACCCATTTTGACTTCTGGTTGTACGTCAACCTTAGCTGTAAATGTCAAAGTCTGTTCCGGGTCGAACTTAGCTAGTAATTCTTCAAACTCTGTGCTCAGTTCAAAACTGCCAATTGCCTGAATTTTTTCTTGTTCGAGGGCTTTTTGCAGCGACTCATTAATCAAATTTTCCAAAGCCGTCGCCTTCAAGCGAGTCTGGCCCAGGCGCTGTAGCAAAACTTGGCGGGGAACTTTGCCTTTGCGGAACCCAGGAATATTGATCTCGCGAGCAAATTGTTTAATTACTTGCTCGTAAGCTTGTTTTGACTTTTCTGACGGTACTTCGATTTCCAGACCAATTTGGCTAGCTGGAAGTTTTTCCTGGGTTACTTTCATCGGCTTTTTTGATATTTAACAATAGTGTAATAAAATACATACAAATCTGACTTTGCCTGCATTTTAAGTTTGTACGCTTTGACTTGTAGCGGCACAACTACAAACACCTCTACCGGATGAGACTGTAAGTCGTGACCGGCGACTTTTTTGGCTTTTGCCAAATAGTTTTAGTTTGAGGATACTAGCTTTTTTTGCTAGGAAAGTGGAGGTTACGTCCACTAATTGCCGATGCACCATAGCACATATCGCCCTGTGATGTCAATGTTTTCGACGGCGGCGGCGCGTCAAAGTCAATGGATGCGCCTGCTCGCAGACCGATGCGGATTGGGCGCGGGGCAGACGGCGAAAGATGCTAAACTGGGATTGTGTACGATCAACCGCTGCGGTTAACTGCACCTCTACCACCGGCTCGCGCCCTAATGTCGGATAAAATATATTAAGTTTGATAAGCTATTGTAAATTTAAATTGTATATTTCCATAACAGCTTAAAAATCCTCTCCCCCTCTCTCCCTCGGACTCTTGGGTTCTCCGACTCTCGGACTCTCTCCCCCTGATTCGGCATACACAATCTCTCAGGCGCAACAGCTTGTGGCGCGGTTATTTGAATTTTTGATTTCGATCGCAGAAACTATATTTTTTGGAGGAAACTAACTTTGTCTCAATCCTACCGAGTTGCCATATTAGGAGCCACCGGCGCAGTCGGTGCCGAGTTGCTAGAACTCCTGTACAGCCGGAAATTTCCGATTTCTGAATTGAAGTTGTTAGCTTCGGAGCGCTCAGCAGGCACAAAAGTGCCCTTTGGCGGCGAGATGCTGACGGTCGAAGCAGTTTCGGAGCGATCGTTCGATAATGTAGATCTAGTGCTAGCCTCCGCCGGCGGTTCTACTTCTAAACTATGGGCTCCGAAAGCCGTGGCCGCTGGGGCAGTGGTAATCGACAACTCCAGCGCTTTCCGCATGGATGCGACGGTGCCGCTAGTGGTTCCCGAAGTCAATCCCCAAGCGGTGGCAGCTCACCGAGGTATCATTGCTAATCCCAACTGCACGACGATTTTGATGGCAGTTGCCGTTTGGCCGCTTCACAAAGTTAGGCCTGTGCAGCGCATAGTGGTAGCGACTTACCAGTCTGCTAGCGGCGCGGGAGCCAGAGCAATGGAGGAAACGAAAGCTCAAGCCAGAGCAATTTTGGCTGGGGAAACTCCCAAAACCGAGATATTTCCTTACCCCTTAGCTTTTAATTTGTTTCCGCACAATACGCCGATTAACGATTTGGGGTATTGTGAGGAAGAGATGAAAATGCTAAACGAAACTCGGAAGATATTCGGTACGGACAAAATCAGAATTACTGCAACTTGCGTGCGGGTTCCCGTACTTCGCGCCCATTCCGAAGCGATTAATCTAGAGTTTGCAGAGCCTTTTAGTCCGAACGAGGCCAGGGAAATCTTAAAGGGGGCGATCGGGGTTAAGCTGGTAGAAGACTGGCAAGCTAATTATTTCCCGATGCCTTTAGAAGCCAGCGGTAAGGATGAGGTGTTAGTCGGCAGGATTCGCCAAGATATTTCTCACCCCTGCGGGTTGGAGATGTGGCTGAGCGGCGATCAAATTCGCAAAGGGGCGGCTTTAAATGCGGTGCAGATAGCTGAGTTGCTAGCCGAAAAAGATTTGTTGCGAATATCTGCGGCGGCTGCTTATAATTAAGGTGGACTCGGCAAAAAAAACTGAGACAAGCCTCCTACTTAAGTCGTAAAGAACCAAAAATTTTAGGATCGAGTTAAGCTCCCAGATAAATCTGCAGCAAGTAAATCTAAAATCTAAAATCTAAAATCGACTGAAGCTGGCAATTTGGCAAGAGAAATGGCGACTTTAGATAAACCTTCGATCTAAAATCAAAAAGTTAAAATCAAAAATCAACAGTCTAAAATCGGAGAAAGTGTGGTAAAGTTTGGACGGGTTCTGACTGCAATGATTACGCCGTTTAAGGAAGACGGCAGCGTTAACTATGCGGTAGCAGAACAATTGGCAGTTCATTTGGCCGATCGCGGTACTGATAGCTTAGTAGTGTGCGGAACTACGGGCGAATCTCCCACTATGACCTGGGATGAAGAGTACGAATTATTTCAGGTGGTACAAAAGGCGGTGGCCGGTAAAGCTTTGGTAATAGCAGGAGCCGGATCGAATTCTACTTCAGAAGCAGTCGCAGCTACGCAAAAAGCCGCTAAACTAGGGTTAGATGGCTGTTTGCAAGTCGTTCCTTATTACAACAAGCCGCCGCAAGAAGGTTTGTACAATCATTTTCGGGCGATCGCGCAATCTGCTCCAGAATTGCCTATAATGTTATATAACGTCCCCGGTCGCACAGGCCAAAATATGTTGCCAGAGACAGTAGCTCGATTGGCAGAAATATCCAACATTGTGGCCGTAAAAGAAGCAAGTGGCAACTTGGATCAAGCAAGTCAAATTCGGTGCTTGACATCCCCTGAATTTGCCATCTATTCTGGAGATGATTCCCTAACTTTGCCGATGTTGGCGGTAGGAGGATCTGGTGTAGTTAGCGTAGCCAGCCATCTGGTAGGAGAGCAACTGCAACAGATGATCGAAGCTTTCGAGACCGGTCAAGTTCAAGTCGCTACCCAGATTCACTTGCAACTATTTGACTTGTTTAAAGCTCTATTTCTCACCACAAATCCCATTCCCGTCAAGACAGCTCTCAAACTTCAAGGCTGGGATGTAGGTTCCACCCGTCCGCCCCTGTGCGATCCGCCCGTTGAGGTAACTCAAAAGTTAAAGGACGTACTGAGTCAACTAGCCCTGGTATTAGCTAGCTAGACGAGATAGGCGAGAACGAGTTTTCAGACAACTGAATATTGGTTGTTATCAGTCATTGGTCATCAGTCATTAGTCATTAGCTATGAGTTATTAGCTGACAGCTAAGGATTGCGGATTGAGGATGGGAGACAACTGAGTGTACGGGAAAGTAAAACCCGTAGGAAATTTTTCCAGAAATATCTTGGAAAAAATCGCCCGTTAACGAACAGAAGACGACAACAAACAACAAACAACAAACAACAGACAGCAGACAACAGTCAACAGACAAATAACAAAATAACTAACAAAGGATACGCATGATCAAAAATACAACTGCACAAGTTCTAAAAGTTATTCCCCTCGGCGGGCTGCACGAAATCGGTAAAAACACTTGCGTGTTCGAGTACGGCGACGAAATAATTCTTTTAGATGCAGGTTTAGCTTTCCCCACAGATGGAATGCACGGTGTAAATATTGTCCTCCCAGACATGACATACCTGCGGGAAAACAGCCAAAAAATTAAAGGTATGATCGTGACTCACGGTCACGAAGACCACATCGGCGGCATCCCTTATCACCTCAAACAATTTGAAATTCCCGTCATTTACGGCCCGCGTTTGGCGATGGCTTTGCTCGCGGGGAAATTGGAAGAAGCCGGAGTGTCTCACCGCACAGAATTGAGGACAGTTAGACCCCGCGATACGGTAAGAATTGGCAAGCATTTCTTAGTCGAATATATTCGCAACACTCACTCGATGGCCGACAGTTTTACTGTGGCAATTCATACTCCCGTGGGAATCATAATCCACACCGGAGACTTTAAAATTGACCACACTCCTGTAGACGGCGAGCATTTTGATTTGCAAAAGCTGGCGGAGTACGGCGAAAAAGGCGTCTTGTGTTTGATTAGCGATTCTACTAACTCGGAAGTTCCCGGTTTTACGGCTTCCGAACGTTCTGTAGCCCCGAACTTAGACAGAATCATCGCTCAAGCAACGGGACGGGTAATGGTGACGACTTTTGCGTCTTCCGTACACCGATTGCAAATAGTTTTAGAATTGGCTAAGAAAAACAATCGGTATGTAGGAGTGGTTGGTCGATCGATGTTGAACGTCATCGCTCACTGCCGCAATCTCGGCTACATCAAATGCGAAGACAGTCTTTTCAAACCGCTGAAAGAAATCCGCAATTTACCCGATGACAAGGTACTGATTTTAACTACAGGTTCCCAAGGCGAACCGATGGCGGCGATGACTCGCATTGCTAACGGCGAACATCACGAACTGAAAATCAGAAAGGGCGATACAGTCATTTTCTCAGCTAATCCGATTCCGGGAAATACGATCGCAGTGGTAAATACGATCGACAAACTGATGATGCTGGGCGCAAACGTGGTTTACGGGCGCGACAAGGGAATTCACGTTTCGGGACACGGCTGTCAGGAAGACCAAAAGTTAATGATTAACATGACTCG
Organism: Microcoleus sp. A003_D6; assembly: GCF_036702825.1. NCBI lineage: Bacteria > Bacillati > Cyanobacteriota > Cyanophyceae > Oscillatoriales > Microcoleaceae > Microcoleus > Microcoleus sp. A003_D6. Next base: position 11,888 of record NZ_JAUBWA010000151.1, read on the forward strand.
TCCCAAGTTCTTCTTGCCGGTTCACGGGGAACACCGGATGCTGGTTCAGCACTCCAAGACAGCTCAAAGCATGGGCATTCCCGCTAGCAATATGGTGATTGTAGACAACGGCGATGTCGTAGAATTGACTGAAAATTCGATGCGACTCGGTACTAAAGTGCCTTCAGGAATTGAATTAGTAGACTCTTCTCGATCGGGCGTTGTCAAGGCGAGCGTCCTCAAGGAACGCCAGCAGTTAGCCGGAGATGGCGCAGTAACTGTAGCAGCCGCTTTGAATTGGGAAGGCAAATTAGTTGCTAAGCCGGAAGTACACTTAAAAGGTGTAGTGACATCAGCCGATCGCGCCGAAGTGATCGGATTAATCAATCAAACCATTGAAACAGTTTTGAGCGATCGCTGGTCGGAATTTGTCCTACCTGCTACTGCTGACTCACAAGTTAATGTTGACTGGGTAGGAGTTCAAACGCAAATAGAAAAGGCAATTGGGCGAGTGCTGCGCCGACAATTGCAAAGCAATCCTATGCTGGTATTCCTGATGCAAATTCCTGAAGAAGCAGTGCGATCGGAAATTGTGCAAACATCCCAGCTTTCGCTTGAAGCACCTAAACTAGCATCATCAGTACCATCCCCAGTACCAGCCCCTGTTAATACAGTAACAGGTCGCCGCCGCCCTCGGACTGCTGCAAAAGTAGCTTCCGTCGTTTCCTAGTACGATCGAGCCCAGACCCCAAGCCTGGGATTCGATTTTCAACCGGAGATAAACGCAGGCGAACGCAGATAGATTTGATAACTATCTGCGTTCGCCTGCGTTCCGAAGCGGTGAAAAATTAACAGAAGTTACTCAAAAGGCTCGCGCGGTAGCAATATCTTTGCTAAGCTGTGGAGCATTTAAACCACTAACGAGGCCTGTAGGGTGCGTCAGCTAGAACACTTACGCTTACAAAGGAAACGAGAAAGGGCTGACGCACCCTACAATACTATTTTAAATGCGTAACAGCTTACCAGTTAAAGTCATTTTAATACTTGGATATCTTATTTCGTTTAATTAACAGTCTAATTTGGTAAATATCATAATTTTAGCTGTTCTTGAAAAGCAGGTGATTTTTAATTTTATATCAATTCCGGTTGCGCCGGAATGATATAGAGGACACGGCATTGCCGTTTCCCCCCCACGACAGATTTATTGTAGAGACACGGCACTGCCTTGTCCTGATTTCGGGTGATATTAATTCCGGTTCCATCGAAATTAATTTTAAACTTTCACTCAAGCCCGGCTCAGATGTTCTCATAGTCCTGCACTTGGCGGCTGGTGGGGGTCAATCAATTTTAGATTTTAGATTTTAGATTTTGGAGGCGACCCCACGGATAAATGCGGGGGCTTGAGGATTTTAGATTTGAGATTTTGAATTGATTCCACGGATGAATCACGTGGCGGGTACCATGAAGAAATTCTTGGTCAAGAGGTCGGAGACTCGCTGTTTAAGCGACTTATTATAGTCGCGGAAAACAAGACTTTGAAAGAATTTCGCCTTTTTAACTATCAGCCGGGAAGTCCCTCTGTGTATTTAGAGGGGATAAATCTGAGTGTAAGCGAAGTACCCCGAATAAATCACAGCAGGGATGTCCAGAAGCGTCGGTCGTCGCGGACATAGACCGACAATTATATTTGAATTAGTGTTGTATTTTCGGCACAGCTTAACTATACTATAATAAG